>DASTEU010000080.1:0-2410 GCA_035709325.1 Candidatus Limnocylindrales bacterium
GCCGATCGCCCTCGAGGAGGTCCTCTACCGGATCAGCCAGGAGGCGCTCCACAACATCGTGAAACACGCCGCGGCGCGCCAGGTGACGCTCGCGATCGAGCGCCTCGAGGGGACGGGCCTCCGCCTGCGGATCGTCGACGACGGCAAGGGCTTCGACGCGACCGCGGTCCCCGACGGCCATCTCGGCCTCGCCGGCATGCGGGCCCGGGCCGAAAAGGTCGGCGCGACATTCACGGTCACCTCGAAGCCGGGGGCCGGGACGACCATCGAGGTCACGATGCCGGACGCCGCGATCGAACGCGCGCGAACCGCCCAGCCGGCGATCCCGCCGGTGTCATCGGCCGAATGACGTACGCCGCCGTTCGCCCTTCGGCATAGACGAATCCGGCCGACGGGCGGTGGTCGACATGGTGTCGGCGGATTGACACTCCGGGCATGACCGCCCCCAGCCACGCAGCGCCGGCCCCGCTCAGGGTCCTGGTCGTCGATCCGGACGACCGAATCCGCGAGAGCCTGGCCCGGCTCCTGCCGATCGGGGGTCGCTGCATCGTCGTCGGCAGCGCGGGCGATTCTGCGCGCGCCGTCGAGCTCGCCACGGAGATCGCCCCCGACGTCATCATCCTCGACTGCCGCCTGCCCGAGGACGGGTTCGGCGGGAGCCTCGTCGACCGCCTCCGGGAGGTGACGCCGGCATCGCGCATCGTCGTCCTCAACTGGACCACCGCCGACCGGCCGACCCCCGCCCTGGATGGCGCCGACGCCTACATCCGCAAGACCTTCCGGCCGCACGAGCTGATCGATGCGGTCGTCAACGCTGCCCGATCGTCCGTCGCCTGAACCACGACGGAATCTCAGGAGGGACCGCACCTTGCTAGACTCGACCGTAGCTCCCCGCGTCCGTTCCACGCCGGCCCGGCCGGTCACCCTGTCAGGAGGCAACGTGGACGACAGTGCCCGGATCCGGGTCCTGATCGTCGATGACCACTCCGTCGTCCGCATGGGACTTCGGGTCTTCTTCGATCTCCAGGACGACATCGAGGTCGTCGGCGAGGCGGCCGACGGCAGCGAGGGCGTCGCGATGGCGCGCCGGCTCGAGCCGGACGTCGTGTTGATGGACCTGCTCATGCCGAACATGGACGGCGTGACCGCCATCGGCCGGATCAAGGCCGAACGCCCCGAGACCGAGATCGTCACGATGACGAGCTTCATCGAGGAGGAGAAGGTCACGGCCGCTCTCGAGGCCGGCGCGTCGGGCTACGTCCTCAAGGACGCGGAGGCCGAGGAAGTCGCGACGGCGGTCCGGGCCGCCTTCGCCGGCGAGGTCCACCTCGACCCGGCGGTCGCCCGCCTCCTCGCCCAGCGCATGCGCGCCCGCAAGGCCGGCGACGACGAGCCGGTCGAGCCGCTGACCGATCGCGAAAAGGACGTCCTGCGCCTGCTCGGCCAGGGGATGAGCAACAAGGAGATCGGCTCCGCGTTGTTCATCACCGAGCGGACGGCCCGGACCTACGTCTCGAACATCCTCGGCAAGCTCGGCCTCGCCTCGCGGACCCAGGCCGCCCTCTGGGCCGTCGAGCACAAGCTCGCCGAGCCGGTCCGGGATTGATGCGGTGAGCGCCGGGCCCGATCAGACGGCCGCTCCGGGCGACTCCGGCGACGCGCGTCGCACGAGCGTCGTCATCGGGATCGTCCTGATCGGCCTCGGAGCGCTCTTCCTCCTCGAGCGCGCACTCGATCTGGATATCGCTAGTTTCGGGTGGCCGCTCTTCGTCATCGTCCCGGGGCTCGTCCTCTTCGCCGCCGGCCTGTCGGCCGGCGGCCGTGAAGGTTCCGGGCTGGCCGGGGCCGGCGGCATCGTCACGACCGTCGGTCTCGTCCTCGCCGTCCAGAACGCGACCGACCTGTGGGCGACCTGGGCCTACGCCTGGGCGCTGGTCGGCCCCGGCGGGACCGGCCTGGGGCTGACGCTCTACGGGTTGCTCCGCGACCGGCCCGAGGACCTCTCGAACGGGCTCCGGAGCCTCGGGATCGGGCTTGCCCTGTTCGTCGGGTTCGGGCTCTTCTTCGAGGGCGTCATCGGTCTTTCGGGCGAGCCGTTCCTCGTGGGCTCGGACGTCCTGCCGATCGTCCTCATCGGGATCGGCGTCGCGGTCCTCGCCTGGAGCCTGCTCAAGGGTCGTCGGGCCTGACGCCGTCGGACCTGACGTCGCCGGCGACCCACGGCCCCCGGCGCCCAGCAGTCCCCGGAGCGCCCGGCACGCGAGGGCCACTCTTCACTCGACCGCGACGATCCGGTACTCGACCTCGCCACGCGGCGTCCGCACCGTGACCGTCTCGCCGACGCGTCGTCCGACGAGCGCCCGGCCCACCGGCGACGCGTTCGAGATCCGGCCGGCGCCCGGATCCGCCT
>DASTEU010000081.1:0-8238 GCA_035709325.1 Candidatus Limnocylindrales bacterium
GGGATCGACGACGCCCGGCGGCTCCTGTTGATGGCACTGGCGCTCTTCATCGCGTGGACCGCGGTCCCGGCAGTCGGCTCCCTCATCGTCGGGCGCTGGACGCGCCGGCTCTTCGTCCCGAGGCCGGTGCCCGTGCCAGCCGCGCCGTCGGCCGAGGAGTAGGCGGGCGAAGCGCCCAGCCACGAGTCGGAGACCGCCGCCATCCGGCCACCTGCTCATGGGTGGGACGAAAGGCACAACGGGTGCACATGTGGCGAGGTCGCGCTCAGTCAGGGCGGCCCAGCGGTGGCGCGGTCCGAGCGGAGCCTAGCCGGCGATCGCTCCCCGGTCGAACCAGATCCGCTCGCCGGAGAACCGCCCCGCTGCCCGATCCCACGGGAAAAGGATGATCACCTGGAGCGCGACCGGCAGTCCGCTCGGTGGCGCGCCGGCCCACGGCCCGAGGTTGGTGCCGGTCAGCGTCGCGACCTCCATCACGCCCTGCGGCCCGACGACGATTTCGGTCAGGTCGAACGCGTTGTCAGGGAACGCCCCGAAGAGCTCGGTATAGAAGGCCCGGGCACCCGCGTGACCGTTCCAGCGCTGGCCGGTCGGCACGATCTCGTAGACGCAATCCTCGGCGAGGGTCGCGACGAGCCCGTCGATGTCCCGGCGGTCCTCGGCGATCGAGTGGCGAACCCACAGCCGCTTGATCCGTCGCAGCTCGGCCGGATCGAAGGGCCGCCTTAGGCGCTCGCGAATCGACGACCCGCCCATCCTCAGACGCCGGCCAGGGCCCGGACCTCGGCGTCGCGAGCCCGTGAGCGGCGCTCGATCCGGATCATCAGCGCGATGAGCACGACGGCCCCGCTCGCGATGAGCGCGCCGGTCGCGACGTCGATCGCGACGGCGAGCGTCAGCAGCGTCCGAAACGAGGCGACCGCCTCCTCGAGCGACGCCGCGTTGAACAGGTCGAACGTCAGCCGCAGGTCGAGATACCAGCCGGCGAGGAACGACACGATCCAACTGCCGACGAGGCCGAACCACGCGGCACCGACCATGAACACGCCGCCGCCCCGGGGATCGAGCCGGTAGAGGACGTCCTGGACCATGCCCGGCACGGTGCGCAGGTTGACGAGCGGGATCAGCGTGTTGACGAAGGCCCGCCCCGGGCTGGTGCTCGGGATCCCGCCGCCGAGAGCCGGCACGTTGGAGACGACCCGGCTCAGCCACGCCGCGAAGAAGAGGAGGGCGGGCAGGACGACGGCGAGGTTGGCAAGGCCGAGGCGGTTCATCTCCTCGGTCCGAGCCACGAAGGCCGGCTCGTCGATCGAGCCGGTCGCTTCAAGGACGCCGAGCTGTTGATCGAGGAACGACGAGAGGCCGAAGGTCTGGACGATCCCGGCCAGGTTCACCACCGCGAGGCCGAGGAGGAAGAACGAAGTCGCAAGGCCCAGCGCCGCCGCCGGTCGGTAGGCAACGACCGTCCGACTCGCGATCGCCTGCTCCTGGCGCAGCGTGGCCATCTCGCCGGTGGCCGCAACCTCCTGCCGGGCGCCGCACTTGTAGCAGCGCCCGCGGCGCTGTTCGTTGATCGAGTGGCACGTGCCACAGACCCAGATGTCGGTCACGCCGGCTCCTTCCGCGCCCTGTCGTCCCGCCGGCTCAATGCTCGGTGTTGCCGGTGAACGCCCAGCTGTCGATCCTGACGGCCGGCACCGCGACCCCGCCCAGATCGCCGAGATGCGTTCGCCGCTCGCGGCCGACCGCGCTGGTCGCCGCAAGGGCGTCCAGATAGCTCTGGGTGAAGCGCAGGTTCCGGACGGGCCCGACGATCTCGCCGTTCTCGACGAGGAACGTCCCGTCGCGGGTCATCCCGGTGACGATCGCGAGCTTGGGGTGGACCGGGTTCGTGTAGTGGAAGCGGGTGACGAGCAGGCCGCGGTCCAGCCCGCGAATGAGCTCCTCGCGGCTCGCGGTCCCGGGCTCCATCACGAGGTTGAGCGGGTACGGCCCGTACGGATTCGGGGCCGGCAAGCCATGGCCCGTCGAGCTCCGGCCGGCCCGCGCGGCGGTCTGGGCGTCGTAGACGACGTCGCGGCAGACGCCCCGTTCGACGAGCGGCACGCGCTGCTTCGCGACGCCCTCGTAATCGAAGGCCATCGGCAGCGTCCGCGGGTCGGCCCCGTCGTCGACGATCGTGACGAGGTCGCTGCCGATCCGCTTGCCGGGCTCGGAGAACGAGCGTTCCTCCTGGACGGCAAGGGCACCGAAGCCGATGTAGCCGAGCGTCTGGACGATGTCGACGACCGCGTGCTCCTCGAGGACCACCGGCCAGTCGCCGGGCTCGACCGACACGGGGTTGACCGTCGCGCGGGCCTTCTCGGCCGCCTCCCGACCGAGGGCGGCAGCGTCGAGGTCGGTGACGTCGACGGCGGCCGCCTCGGCGTACCCCGAGCCACCGTCGGGGCCCATCGCCACCGTCAGGATCTGGGCCGTCGTCCGACGCTGGGCAGCCCGGATGCCCCGCGAGTTGGCGACCGCGATCACCTCGGCGCTCGTCGAGAAGGAGCCGTAGGCGACGACGCCGGCCGCATCCGCGGCGGCGATGACCGCCCGGACGCCTTCCGCCCGGAGCTCCGGCGTCGCTCCCGCCGTCGCCACCGCGAAGGCCCCGCGGAGCTCGGCGATCGGCGTCGGGCCGGGCCCCGGCAGGCCGCCCCAATCCTCGAGCTCGGCCGAGTTTCGGGCAATCGCCGCGGCGGCCTCCGACAGGCGACGAAGACCCTCGTCGTCGAGCCGGTTGCTCGACGCGACCCCGACACGACGGCCGACGACGAACCGGAGGTTGAGCTGGGCGTTCGACTCCGCGACGTTCTGATGGATCTCGCTGTTGGCGAACCGGGTGAGCTGGGCGTCGTCGGCCGAGACGAGGGCCTCGGCCTCGGTCGCGCCGGCCGCCGCCGCGTAGGCCAGGGCGCGATCGGCCATGCCGAGGAGCTCCGCCGGATCGCGGCCGTCATTCACCGGCCGCTCACCATTTGCCGACGCCGACCTGGACGTCCCGGAAGCGGGCGCCCGAGCAGGCGTGCCCGACGCTCGCGCCCTGGACCGGCTCGCCCTTGCCGCAGTTCGGCGTGCCGAGCATGACGTAGCTCGAGGCATCGCCGACGGCGTCGCACGCGCGCCAGAACTCGTACGTGATGCCGGTGTACGTCGGGTTCTTGAAGAGCCGGCCCTTGCGGCCGCTCTTGATCTCGTAAGCGACCTCGGTGGCGAACTGGAAGTTCAGACGCCGGTCGTCGATCGACCACGACCGGTTCGAGGCCAGGTACAGCCCGTGGTCGGTGTCGGCGACGATGTCGTCGAGGCTCATCCCCGGCTTCGGCAGCAGGTTGAGGTTCGTCATCCGGATGAGCGGGATCCGGTTCCAGCCGTCGGCCCGCATCGCACCGCCCGACGCCCGGCCGATCCGCGGGGCCGTCTCACGACTCGTCAGGTAGCCGACGAAGATGCCCTCCTTCACGATCGGCACCGACGCGGCGGCCACGCCCTCGTCGTCCCAGCCGAACGTCCCGAGCCCGCCCGGTGCCGTCGCGTCGGCGACGATGTCGACCAGGTCGCTCCCGTAGCGGAAGCCGTCCGCGAGCTTGTCGGTCGTCAGGAAGCTGGTCCCAGCGTAGCTGGCCTCGGTGCCGAAGACGCGATCGAGCTCGCTCGGATGGCCGCAGCTCTCGTGGATCTGCATGTAGAGCTGCGACGGGTCGAGGACGATCGTGAAACGGCCCGCGGGACACTGCGGCGCCGCCAGGAGCTCGACCGCCTCCTCGCCGATCCGTTCGGCGTTGGCCGTGAGGTCCAGGCCGCGGACGTACTCGAAGCCGGCCGCCCGGAACGGACCGCCGTCCGCGTCCGGGTAGCTCCGGCGCTGGTGCTCATCGCCCTCGATTGCGTTCGCCTCCACGCCGGCCCCCGTGTGGATCAGTGTCTGTTCCGTGAAGCTGCCGTCGCTCGCGGCGAACGTCTTGTGCTCGCGACGGGCGTCGTAGCGGGTCTCTGTGAAGGTGACCCCAGCGGGCCGTCCGGCCGCGAGATCGGCCGCGAGGAGCAGCTCGATCTTCGCCTCGAGGGGGACGCCGAACGGGTCCTCCTCGACGGCGGTCGCGAAGGTGCCGCGAGCCGGCGACCGGTCGTCGAGCCGGACCCGGTCGCGGAGCGCGGTGCCCGACGCCCGGGCGATCCGGACGGCTTCCCCGGCGACCCGATCCGCCTCGGCCGGCGCGAGCTCGCTCGAGCTGGCGAACCCCCAGGCGCCGTCGACGAGGACTCGGATCCCGAAGCCCTCGCTCTCGCCCGCTGCGACGCCCTCGACCCGTCCCGACTTGATGGCGATCGATTCGTCCTCGCGCCGGACGACGCGGACGTCGGCGTAGCTCGCACCAAGCTGGGCGGCCGTGTCCAGGGCGCGGTCGGTCAAATCTCGCATTGGGGACGCGAAGGGTAGCAGAGGCCCTCGGCCGCGACCCCTCGGGCGGATTCCCTATCTGGGCCGTGATCTGGCCCGTGCCGGAACTCCGCCGCGCCGGGTCAGCCGGGCGGGATCAGCCCACGAGCTCCTCGAAGAGGTCGTCGAGCTCGACGGCCGGGTCCTCGCACATGCCGGTGTGGACCTCCGAGGGCTGAATGACCGTGCTCGACGGGGCGACGAGCCAGTGGAAGCGCTCGCCGATCCCCAGCCGGGCCATCGGTCCCGCGGAGGCGTCGCCGGCCGCGATCCGCTCGACCGCTTCGAGATGGGCCCGGATCGTCGCCGCGTCGACGTCGGGGGCGAGGGCGCGCAGGCGGGCCTCGTCGAGCCCGATCCGGGCGGCCAGGAAGCGCCGCGGCCGGCAGAGCAGGATGACGCCCGCGTTCATCGACTCGCCGCGCTCGACGCGCGGGACCACGCGGACGATCGCATACTGGAACTGGTGGCGCGGCTCAGACACGGCTGCGGGCACGGTCGGCCTCCTCGACGAATGCGCGGCGGGCCTCGAGCCGGGTGAGCAGATAGGTGACGTACGCCCGCCGCTGGGCGTCGGCGCCGTTGACGCGGGGGTCGTCCTCCCGGGCGACCCCGCCGTCGGCCAGCCACTCGTCCGGGATCTCGGCGACGAGGTCGGCGAGCAGCGCTTCGTCGATCCGCGGCGCGAGGCGCTCGTCGGCGGCCGCGATCGACGAGGCGACAGGCAACAGGACGTGTTCCGAGGTCCGCTCGAACGGGCGCCTGGCGTGCTCGTCGGGATCGCGCCATGTGTGGTGGACATAGAGGGCGGCGCCGTGGTCGATGAGCCAGGTCCGGCCGTGCCAGACGAGCAGGTTCGGGTTTCTTGCGGAGCGGTCCGGGTTCGTCACGAATGCGTCGAACCAGACGACGTCGGCCGCCCAGGCAGGATCGGAGACGTGGTCGGCGGCCGGGTTGAACGTCAGCGAACCCGGCAGGAAGTCGAGCCCGAGGTTCCGCCCGACGCTCGCGACGAGCAGGTCGTGGATCTCCTCGTGCGGCTCGGCGTCGGCGATCTCTGCGTCGAGGTCGACCGTCACGATGTCCGGCACGAGCAGTCCCAGCGCCCGGCCGATCTCCCCGGCCAACCACTCCGCGACGAGAGCCCGCGGACCCTGACCGGCCCCCCGGAACTTCACGACGTAGAGTCCGTCGTCGTCGGCCTCGACGAGACCGGGCAGTGAGCCGCCCTCGCGGAACGCGGTGACGTAGCGGGTCGCCCGAACGGCCCGCAGGCGTCGTCGGGGGAGCGTCCCGGTCACCGCCCGGCTTCGCCGACCGCTCCCGCCCGCAGCCCGACCGTTTCGATCGCCGCCGCCGCCCTCGCGACGCCGTCACGTCCCTGGATCTCGCGGGCGATCGCGGCCATCCGGGCCGGCAGCGGGCCGTCGAGGAGGCGGTCGATCGCGCCGGTCAGCTCCGCGTCCTCGAACGCGTACGTCGGGAGCCGGACGCCGAACCCAGTCTCGTCGACGCGCTGGGCGTTGTCGTACTGGTCCCAGAAGAGCGGCAGGACGACCATCGGCTTGCCGAAGTGGAAGGCCTCGGTTGTCGTGTTGTTGCCGCCGTGGGTGATCACGAGGTCGACGAGCGGCAGGAGCCTCGTCTGCGGCAGGAACTCGGTGCCCCACATGTTCGGCGCCAGCTCGTACTCGGCGTGCTGGGGGCCCTTCGAGACGATGTAGCGATGCGGCGTCTCGGCGAGCACGGCGACGAGCCGCTTCATCAGCTCGACATCGGCGCTCCCGAGCGAGCCGAGCGAGAGGTAGACCAGGCGGCTGCCGGCCGGCCGGTCGGTGACGAGCGAGGGAAGCTCGACGTCCGCGTCGGTCTGGCGGACGCTCGAGTCCAGGCGGACCCAGCGACCGTCGAGCGGCCGCCGGTCGGTGTAGTCGACGACCTCCGGAAAGACGTACAACCCGAGGTCGGGCTCGGCGGGCATGAACTCGAGGTCCGGCAGGGCGGGACCGCCGTTCGATCGGACGAAGTCGTCGAAGGCCCGCCACATCGGTCGGTGGGTTCGGTCGTATTCGGCGCGGAAGGCTGCCCATCCCCTGCGATCGTCGGAGGGCAGGCCCGAGTAGGCCGGCGGGATGTCGGGACCCGGAATCTCGAGCGGGTTGCAGGACATGATCCGGACGAACGGGACCCCGGCCGTCACGAGGGCCGGGAAGCAGACGACGTTGTCCTCGACGATCACGTCGGGCTTCTGGCGGGCGATGATCTCGCGGAGCTGGGGCTCGCAGTAGATCGCGCCGTCGATGAGCGCCTGCCAGGTCGGCTGCATGAAGGTCGTGAGCTGGTCGATCGTCGGCTTGCGGAACTCCGGTGCCGTATCGCGGATGAAGTCCTTCCAGAACTGGCCGGCGTCCTGCTCGGCCGTGGCGCCGGTCTCGCCTTCCTCGGACGGCTCCGGCGGTGGGGCGAGGTCGACGAGATCCTCGACGAAGCCGAGCGGCTCCAGGCGGCCCTTCCAGGACGCCTCCGCCGCGAACACCACGCGATGGCCCCGGCGTCGCAGGACGTCGCCGATCCCGATGCAGTTGTTCGTCGGGCCGTAGGCCGACTCCGGCATGAACAGGACAGTGAGCGGCTGCGCCATCATGCTCCTCGTGGAACGGCTGACCGAGATCGTCGCGCAATCGTACGAGACCGATGCGGACCTGCTGGCTTCGTTGCGCATCTCGTGGCCGCCGCGGCAGGCGGCGGTGGTCCCGGGGTCCGGACCGGGCGGCTACCGACCGGTCGAGTTCGGCGGGCTCGAGCCGGCCGGCGCGGTCCGCCTGACGGATCGGTTCGCGGTGGCCCTGGCCGGCGAACCGGGTGGCGCGTTCGCCGTCGCCCCGGTCGTCCGCGACGGCGACGGGTGGCGACGGGCCGTCGCCGGCGACGGCGTGAGCGCGTTCGTGGCCGGTGTACCGATGGCGTCGGAGCGGCCGGTCGGCGTCGACCAGACGCACGAGTCGATCGTGGTCGGCGAGCGGGCGATCGTGAAGTGGTTCCGGCGCGCCGGCCCGGGGTCGTCGCGTGCCGCGACGCTTCTCGCCCACCTCGCCGCGGTCGGGTTCGACGGAATCCCGGCGCACCTCGGATCGATCGCCTGGCGGTCGCCGTCGGGCGCCGACTTCACGCTGGCCCAGGGCGACGCGTTCCTGCCCGGCGCGCGGGACGGCTGGGAGTGGTGCGTCGAGCGGGTCCCGGACGATCCCTCGGTGGGACGGGAGCTGGGCGATCTCGTTCGCCGGATGCACGCCGCGCTGGCGGAGCCGTCACCGGTGATCGCGGCGCCCCGGGCCGTCTGCGGCCCGGCCGACGTCGCTCGCTGGCGCGCCGCAGCGCTGGCGACGCTCGGCGAGGCGATCGGGCTGACCGCCGACGCCGCGCTGCACGCCTGGGAGCCGGCGATGCGGGCAGCGATCGAGGCGCTCGAGACCGTGGGCGGCGTCGAGGTCCAGCCGGTCCACGGCGACCTCCACGTCGGCCAGGTCCTCGAGTGGCCGGGCGGCCGCGCCGTCATCGACTTCGACGGCAACCCGACGCTCGGCATGGACGCGAACGCGCTCCGCCAGCCGCGCGAACGCGACGTCGCCCAGATGCTCTCCAGCCTCGACCACGTCGGCCGCGTCGTCGAGGCACGACGAGGCGGAGGCGATGTCGTCGGGCGCTGGATTCGGGCGGCCCGCGACGGGTTCCTCGAGGGGGTCGGGCCGGTCGAC
>DASTEU010000082.1:0-4842 GCA_035709325.1 Candidatus Limnocylindrales bacterium
GCCGAACACGACGATGGCAGCCGGGGACCGGCGGTTCGTCGCGTCGGCGACGACCTCTCGGATGGCGGCGAGTTCGGCGATCCGCCCGACGAAGATCCCGGCCACGGCCCAAGTGTGGCGCCGCCGATCAAGCGTCCGCCGCCCGCGAAAACGCGGGAGTTCACCGATGAACCGGGTCCGCCGACGGGCCTACGGTCGGGTCAAGGTTCGCGCAGCGAACGAGACCGTAGATGGGAGAAACGTCATGCGTCACCTACCGATTCCGATCGGCCGGACGGTCCGCGCCGCCCTGCTCGCCGTCGCCGCCATCGCCGCGACGGTATCGGGCGCCCTCGCCGCATCGCCGAGCCCGAACGCGAACTGCGTCGGCCAGTTCTCGCACTTCTTCGCCCAGGGCGGCGGCGGAACACACCGCTCGGACGTCGCCAAGGGGTTCGCCGCCGAGCTGCGGCCGGCCGGAAAGAACGTCTACAGCCATGTCGCCGAGACCCACGGAACGCTCGAGGCCTGCTTCGAGCAGTCGGCCGGCTGACCTAACCTTGTCGAAGGACCCCGAGCCGGCCTCAGCTCGCCGGCTCGGGCGGCTCCTCGGGCACGGGCCGGAGGCGGACCGGTTCGGTCCGGCCCCGGATCCGCAGATTGAGCATCTCGACGAAGACCGAGAAGCCCATCGCGAAGTAGATGTAGCCCTTCGGGATGTGGACGTCGAAGCCGTCGGCGACAAGCGACATGCCGATGAGGAGCAGGAAGCTCAGGGCCAGCATCTTGACCGTCGGGTGCTCCTCGACGAACTTGGAGAGCGGTTCCGCGGCGAGGAGCATGACCCCGATCGCGATGACGACGGCGGCGATCATCACGAGGATCTCGTCGGCCATGCCGACCGCGGTGATCACCGAGTCGAGCGAGAACACGATATCGAGGAGCGCGATCTGGATGAGGACGCCGCGGAAGCTGATCGACTTGGGGATCTCGCCCTCCTTGTGACCGCCGCCCTCGAGTCCCTCGTGGATCTCGGTCGTCGCCTTGGCGAGCAGGAACAGGCCGCCGCCGATCAGGATGAGATCCCGACCCGAGAACTCCATCCCGACGAGGGTGAAGAGGGGCGCCGTCAGGCCGATGACCCATGACAGGGTCAGGAGCAGCAGGATCCGCATGATCAGGGCGAGGCCCAGGCCGATCCGCCGGCCGCTGGCCTGCTGCTCGCGCGGCAGGCGTGAGGTCAGGACCGAGATGAAGACGATGTTGTCGATGCCGAGCACGATCTCGAGGACCGTGAGGGTGATGAGGGAGATCCAGATCTCGGGATTCGTCAGGAGGTCCATCCGCGCATTCTCGCCGGTTCGTCACGCCGCGTGTGTTGCGGATACGATCACCCGATCGTGACCGACCTCGCACGCTCATCGCGCCGCGCGCTTCCCGTTCTGGACCTCGCGCCCGCCGCATCTGCCGCGTCCCACCCGGCCGCCCGCGAGCCGCTGGATCCGCGCCTCGCCGAGTACCGGCCCGAGGCGCCGGCCCTGCCACGGTTCCATGTCTGGACCCTCGGCTGCCAGATGAACCGGAGCGACTCGGAGGAGATGGCCGGGCGCCTCCTCGCGGCCGGCTGCGCCGAGGCGCCGGGCGTCGAGTCGGCCGATCTCATCGTCATCAACTCGTGTGCGATCCGCGAGGCCGCGGAGCAGAAGGTGATCGGCCGCCAGGGCCAGCTCGCCCGGCTCAAGGCCGCGAATCCGGGCCTGCGGGTCGTGTTGACCGGCTGCTCGGTCCGCGAAACCGACCGGGCGGGGCTCCGCCGCCGCTATCCGGCCGTCGATCTGTTCCTGCGACCCGACGAGGAGCCGGAGCTCGTCGACCGGCTCGGGCTGGCCTCGGCCCAGGGGGCGGTCGGGCTGGTCGGGACCACGACGACCGTCGGCCGCTCGGTCGTCGGCGTCGCCGACAATCTCGCCGGGACGCGGGCCGCGGCCGTCGCGGCCGGGGCCGTCGCCCGGGACTCCGCCACGAGCGCGTGGCTGCCGATCATCTACGGCTGCGACAAGACCTGCACGTACTGCATCGTCCCGTTCAGCCGCGGCCCCGAACGGAGCCGGCCGTTCGACGAGATCGTCGACGAGGCGCGCTCGATCGCGGCTGCGGGGTACCGCGAGGTGACGCTCCTCGGCCAGAACGTCAACTCCTACGGCCACGATCTGGTCCCCGACGGGCGCTTCGGCCACGTCGCCCCCGAACGGTTGGCCGGCCGCCGCCTCGACCTGCACGGGCGGCCGGACCTGGCCGAGCTCATCCGGGCGATCGACGCGATCCGGACCGCCGACGGGCGGCCGGCGATCGAGCGGCTGCGCTTCGTGACCTCGCATCCGTGGGACCTCTCCGACCGGCTCATCGCGGCGATGGCCGAGTGCCCGTCAGTCTGCGAGCACCTCCACCTGCCCGTCCAGTCGGGCGACGACGCGGTGCTCCGCCGGATGGGCCGCCAGTACACGGTCGAGCACTACCTCGAGCGCCTCGCCCGGATCCGCGAGGCGCTGCCCGGGATCGCGGTCTCGACCGACGTCATCGTCGGCTTCTGCGGCGAGACCGAGGAGCAGTTCCGTTCGACGCTCCGCCTCCTGGAGACGGTCCGCTACGACCAGGTCTTCGCGGCCGCCTACTCGGAGCGGCCGGGGACGCCGGCGACCCGGCTCCCCGACGACGTCCCGCCCGACGTGAAGCGCCGCCGCCTCAACGAGCTGCTCGCGCTCCAGGAAGAGATCGGCCTCGAACGCAACCGGGCGTGGCGCGGCCGCGCGGTCGAGGTCCTCGTGGACGCCGTGACGCCGCCGCGACCCCACGACCACGACGAGGTGGGGGAGGGGTCGCGGGCCGGCCCGCAGGTCTCGGGCCGAACACGCCAGAACAAACTCGTCCACCTGGCCGGCGGCGCCGAGCTACTGGGAAGGACGGTCCGCGTCCGCGTCGACCACGCCGGGCCGTACGCCCTGCGGGGGACTGTCGTCGGCGCGTGACGGCGCCGCCACTGCTCGTTCTGGCCGGCGCAACGGCGACGGGCAAGTCGGGCCTCGCGATCGCGACCGCGGTCGGCCTCCGCGACGAGGGCGTACCGGTCGAGATCGTCTCGGCCGACTCGCGACAGGTCTACCGCGGGCTCGACATCGGCACCGCCAAGGTCCCGCCCGCCGAGCGGGGCGGCATCGCCCATCACGGTCTCGACCTGGTGGAGCCCGACGAGCCGTTCAGCGTCGCCGACTTCGCCGCCCACGCGCGCTCGGCGCTCGCCGGGATTCCGACCGGCGGCCTCGCGATTCTCGTCGGCGGCACCGGCCTGTACCTTCGCGCCGTCGCTCGCGGCCTCGCCACCGAGGCGCTGGCGTCCGACCCGGACGTCCGCGCCCGCATCGAGGCGGATCTCGCGCGCGACGGGCTGCCCGCGCTCGCCGCCCGTCTCGCGACGATCGCCCCGAGCCGCGCCGGGGCGGTCGATCTGCGCAATCCGCGGCGGGTCGTCCGAGCCCTCGAGATGGCCGAGCTCCAGGGCGACGTCGCCCCGCCCGCTCCACGCGGCTACGGCGGGCCGGTGGCCTGGATCGGGCTCGACCTCGACCGCGCGACGCATGCCCGCTGGATCGAGTCGCGGGCGCGCGGCCAGTTCGAGGCCGGCCTGGTCGAGGAGGCCCGCTCGCTCCGTGCGCGGTACGACCCGTCCCTGCCGGCCTTCTCGGCGATCGGCTACCGCGAGGCCTGGGCGGTCCTCGACGGCGCGACGAGCCTCGAGGAGGCGATCGCCGCCGACGCCCGGCGCAACGTCGCCTTTGCCCGCCGCCAGCGGACGTGGTTCCGCTCGGAGTCGGGAGTCGAGTGGCTCGACGCGGCCGAACCGGATGCCACGCGCACCGCCGCGATCGCTCGCGCCCGGGCGTTGATCGACGCGGCCGCGGCGCGCGCCCCGACCGGAGCCTAGAGCCCGGGGACCTCGGTCTCGTCGCGGACCTCGGCGACACCGGTGACCCGCGCTGCGACCGCGACGAGTGCGTCCCCGTCCTCGATGCCGTCGACCGGGCCGCGGAGGACGATCGTCGCACCGCGGGTCACGATCTCGACCCGGTCGGCCAGGGCGGACGTGGCCGAATCGGCCCGGAGCGCCTCGCGGACCCGCGCGGTCATCTCCAGGTCGTCGGGGATTCCGGCCCCGTGGTGGGCATCGTCGTACGGCTCCTCGTTCGCCGACACGCCGGTCCCCGCGGCGACCTCGACGCCCTGGGGGTCCTCGGTGGGGACCGTCGGCGGATCGATCGGCGGGATCCAGGGCATGCCCTCGTCGGAGGCCACGTAGGCGTTGTCGGTCTCGCCCGCCCGCAGGTCGGTGTCGGCAAGGCCCTCGAGCGATTCGATCTCGCCTGCCTGGGCGTCACGATCCGGCGGGACGCCGGCTTCGAGGTCTCCGAGATAGCGCTCGGTGTCGGTGAGACCGCGCGGCTCGGACTCCATCTCGTCGGGGGCGAGCACCGCGTCCTGGTCCTCGGGCGCCTCCTCGCCCTCGAGGGCCCGGAGCTGGTCGACGAGCGGCATCGAGCCGGAGTTGGGGCGGTCGTCGGGGAGCCGGCGGGGATCGGACACGGGGAACCTCCTCGGACCACTCGGGTCCTCCGAGAGCGTCCACCAGCGGACCTATCAGCGGCGTGACGGCGGCACGAATCGGGCGAACGACTACACTACGGCCGCCGTGAGTGCCGCGAAGCTGATCGATCTGTCCACGCCCGTCGAGAAGGCCTTCCTCGTCGCCGTCGACACCGGCGACGACGCCGGCTGGTCGGCCGAGGACTCGCTCGCCGAGCTCGCCAACCT
>DASTEU010000083.1:0-2029 GCA_035709325.1 Candidatus Limnocylindrales bacterium
CCTCGCCGGATTCGGCCGGGCCGGTGGGTCGGCCTTCCCGGGCGACCTCGAGATCGCCGGCGGACTCCTCCTCGACCTCGCCCGGGGGCTCGGCCGGCGCGACGCGCCGCCGGCCGGGGAGTCGGCCGGCCGGCGCCTCGAGGCGCGCCTCCTCGATGACGATCGGGCCGACGGCGACGCCCACCGCCGACGGCGGCTGCTCGTCCTCGATCTGGCCGACCTGCTGGCCGGGCTCGCCGACGAGGGTCCGGTCGCGCTCCTGCTCGAAGACCTCCACTGGGCCGACGACCTGAGCCTCGAAGTGCTCGGCCAGCTCGCCCGCCGCCTGCGCGAGCTGCCGCTGCTCGTGGTCGCGACGTATCGGAGCGACGAGCTCTTCCCGCGGGTCCCGATGCGCGAGTGGCGGTCGCGGCTCCTGACCGCCCGGCTCGCCGACGAGGTCAAGCTGGCCCGCCTCGACGCGGACGAGATGTCGACGATGGCAGGGGCGGTCCTGGGCCTGAACCTGCCGGTGCCGGCCGACCTTGTCGCGGCGCTCGTCCGGCGCTGCGATGGAATCCCTCTCCACATCGAGGAGCTGCTCGGGGCGATCGGTGCCGCGGATGCGTCGGGCGACCGGCTCCTCGACCAGGCCGTGCCGGACACGCTCGTCGAGGCGGTCACGCGGCGGGCCGCGGAGCTCTCGCCGGTCGGCCGGCAGCTCGCGGAGGCGGCCGCGATCGTGGGTCGCGAGTTCGATGCCCGCCTCCTCGCCGACGTGACCGGCCTCGATCCGGCAACCGTCGATCGGGGCCTCGTCGAGCTCGTCGAGCGGCACTTCCTCGTCCGGAGTGGTGGATCTGAACGCTTCGACTTCCGCCACGCGCTGATCCGTGACGCACTCCGCGATTCGGTGCCCGACGGCGTGCGCCACGAGCTTCACCGGCGGATCGCCGAGGCGGCGACCGATCGACCGGACCTCGGCGGCGACGCGTTCCTGTCGATGCACTACGCGGGAGCGCTGATCGGGCCCAGGGCGTACGAGCTCGCGCAGCGGGCCGGTCGCCGCGCCGCAGCCCTCTCGTCGCACCGCGAGGCCGTGGAACTCTTCGACCGGGCGATCCGGTTCGTGCCGCTCGACACGCCGCCCGCCGATCGGGCCCGTCTCCACGCCGCCTACGCGGCGGAGGCCGCCGCGATCGACGACAACATCGCCGCCGACGAGGGGTACCGCACGGCCCGCGAGCTGTTCGAGGCGGCCGGCGAGCCGATCGCTGCCGCGGCGCTTCGCGTCCCGCACGTCGCCGTCCGGCACCTGCTCGGTGACGGGCTCGAGGCGCGAGCGGCGGCCCTCGGCGAGGGGCTCGACGCCCTGGATTCGGCCGGCGTCGGCGCCGACCCGGCCAGGGCCGCACTCGAGGCCGGCCTGTCGGCCGCATACATGCTCGATCGCCGCCTCGACGAGGCGATCCTGCACGGCGAGCGGGCGACCGCCCTGGCCCGGGAGCTCGGCGACGAAACGGCCGAGATCAATGCCTCGACGACGCTCGGGGCGGTCTTCGTCTTCGCCGGCCGCATGGACGAGGGATGGGCCTTGCTCCAGTCCGCAATCGGGCGGGCCCGCGAGAGGAAGTTGGAGGCGGAGGCCGCCCGGGCCTACCGGATGATCGGGACGTCGGCATCGGTTCTCGTCGAATACGACCGGGCCGAGCGGTGGCTTCGCGAGGGCATCGACTATGCCCGGCGGGCCGAGCTCTGGAACCACCACCACTACATGTCCAGTCACCTCGCCCATGTCGCGTGGGCGACCGGCGACTGGCCGACGGCGCACCGCCTCGCCGGCCACGCCCTGGCCGACGGCCGGGGCGGCATCACGACCCGGATCACCTGCCTCCACGTCCTGGGTTATGTCGCGCTGGGCCGCGGCGACCCCCGTGCGGCGGAACGCTGGGTGGAGCGGACGGCGGCGGCGCTCGAGGATCGAGCCATCCAGGGGACGCGGCCGGCGATCGAACACGGCCGGGGCCTCGTCCACCTCGCCAACGGCGCC
>DASTEU010000084.1:0-4225 GCA_035709325.1 Candidatus Limnocylindrales bacterium
TCTCCCAGAGCGCGATTCTCGATCTGACCACCCTCGGCATCGTGGCTCCGTTCGAAGACCCCCCGGCGCCGGTCGACCCCGGCGGTGCGTTCCCCGCAACGATCGTCGATCGACGGCCGACCGACGCGATCTGGCAGGACAACGAGTTGACATTCGTCTCGACCTATCCCTGCGATCCGGCCGGCGGCGCCACGGAGAACCGGGCCTGCGGCCGGGTCACCCAGCTCAACACCTCGACCGCGACCCCGACGCGGGTCCAGGACATGCTCGTGGCCTCGAGCGGCCGTGACATCTGGTATCCGGGCGTCGGCCAGTCGCAGAGCGGCACGCTCCACGTCGTCTACAGCCAATCGAATGCGAGCGAGGGCATGTCGTCCTTCGACCGCTACCAGCTCGCGTCCGATCCCGTCCACGCCCTCAGCAACGCCCGCGAGATCGCCGACGGCGGCGCGAACGCCTATAACGGCGATCGCTGGGGCGACTACGTCGGGGTGGCCCAGGACCCGCGCGACACGAACGCGGTCTGGCAGGGCAACCAGTACACCCGGTCGGGCGGGACATGGGGCACGCGCATCAGCGAGCTCCAGACCGCCGGCACGACCTACGTCGCGGTCACACCCGTCCGGCTCCTCGACTCGCGGTTCGGCAACGGAACGACCGGCGCCTTCGCTCACGGGGTACCGAAGACGATCGACATCGCCGGCCGACTCACCATCCCGGCTGACGCGGTCGCGATCACCGCCAACCTGACGATCGCCGCCCAGACGTCCGGGGGCTACGCCTCGCTGACCCAGACGCCGATCGCCAATCCGGCGACGTCCACCCTGAACTTCCCGGTCGGCGACGACCGGGCGAACAACGTCACGACGCCGCTGAGCTCGGCGGGCGGCGTCAGCATCACCTACCGAGCCGTGCCCGGGCGGACGGCCCATTTCATCCTCGACGTGACCGGCTACTTCCTGAACGACGAAAGCGGCGCCACCTACAACGCGATCGCCGGCAACCCGGTGCGGGTTCTCGACTCTCGATTCGGGACCGGTCTCTCGGGCAAGTTCTTCCCGAGTGCGCCGCGGACCTTCCAGGTCACCGGCGCGAGCGTCCCGACCGGCGCGATCGCGATCAGCGGCAACGTCACCGTCGTCAACGCAACGCGGGCCGGCTTCGTCTCGCTGACACCGACGCCACAGGCCAACCCGACGACCTCCACGATCAACTTCCCGGCCGGCGACACGCGTGCCAACGGCGTGACGGTGCCGCTGTCGAACGACGGCAAGCTGTCGGCGGTCTTCAAGTCGAGTGGCGGGTCGACCGATCTGATCCTCGACGTCACCGGCTTCTACCTCGACGACCTGACCGGCGCCCGGTTCGTGCCGTTGACGCCGGGCCGGCGCATGGACACCCGGTTCCCGGTGCCCCAGGAGGGCCTGGCCGGGCCGTTCAGCGCGAACATCGCCAGGACGCTGATCATCGAGCCGTACCAGGGCGTGCCGGCGAACGCCACGGCGATCACCGGCAACCTGACGGTCGTCGGCCAGCAGCGCGCGGGATACGTGTCGATGACGACGACGGCGAACAACAACCCGACGACGTCCACGATCAACTTCCCGCTCGGGGACACCCGGGCGAACGGCGTCACCGGCCCGCTGAGCGGTCCGGGAAGCGTCGCGATGGTCTACAAGGCGTCCGGCGGGCTGACCCACTTGATCCTCGACCTGACCGGCTACTTCCGCTGATCTCGTGAGCCGCTGATCATCCCCGGCCCGCCTGCGGCGCAGGCGGGCCGGGGGTACGTTCGCGCGCCGTCACCGGTACCACGGGCCGGGGACCGGCGGACCCTGCGGGTGGGACGATCGTTCGGCCGTGAGCGCGTCACAGGAGATACGCATCGATCCCCCGGCCGAGACACGCCGGCGTTCGGTGCTGCCCTCGTCGGCCGAGGTCCGCGACCTCATCGCCGACGTCGCCGGCCGTGCTCCGATCGGCACCCGCCCTCCTGCGCTTGGCCCGACGATCGTCGCCGCAGGGCTTGCCGCGTACGCCATGGCGCTCCTCGCGCTCGGCGGACCGGCGACCGTGCTGCTCCGCGTTCCCCTCGTCGGGGCGGCGCTCCTCGCGTCGGCGCCGCTGGCGATGGTCGTCGGATCCGCGGGCATCGCCGCGACGATCATCCTTCTGCCCGCGGCGGACCGGGGGATGCTCGGCCCGGCCTGGGCGGCCGACGTCGCCGGGGTCGTGGCCGTCGCCCTCCTGGTCCGGGCCCTCGTCGTCGCCGCCGTCACCGCACGCCGCCGGCGCATCCGCGTCGAATCCCTCCTGGCGGACCGGGCGGCCCAGCTCGCCGTCCTCCAGGCCGCGTCGGCCAGGCTCAGCAGGGCAGGCGGCGTCGAGGCGATTGGCCGGGCGATCGTCGAGGAGACCCGCAGCATCATCGACTACCACAACGCCCGGGTCTATCTCGTCGAGCCCGGCGGCGACGTCGTGCCGATCGCCTTCGAGGGTCGGGTCGGCGCCTACGAACGCGTCGACCTCCAGCTGCTCCGCTGTCGGCTCGGGGAGGGCTTCACCGGCTGGGTCGCCCAGCACGGAACGCCGCTCATCATCGACGACGCGAACGCCGATCCGCGCGGAGCCTCGATCCCCGGGACCGACGAGGTCGACGAGTCGATGCTCGTCGTCCCGATGAGCTATGACGGATGCGTCACCGGCGTGATCACGCTCTCGAAGCTCGGTCTCCGCCAGTTCGACGCCGACGACGAGCGGCTCCTGCTGATCCTCGCCGACCTCGCCGCGACCGCGTTCGAGTCGGCCCGGCTGCTGGCCCGCAGCGAGAATCTCGCCGGCGAGCTGCGGCGGCTCCTCGACATGAGCAGCGAGCTCTCGGGCAGCCTCGACCCGCGTCAGGTGGCGAACCTGATGGCCCGCCATCTGGCCGTGGCGATGGGCATGGAGGAGTGCGCGATCTCCTACTGGGACCAGCCGAATCGGCGCGTCGCGACCCTCGGCTACCATCCCGACACGGACGACGCGGAGCTCCAGCCGTTCTTCGACATCGCCGGCTTCCCGCTGACCCAGCGGGTCCTCGAGGAACAGGCGACGGTCGTCGTCCACGCCGACGACCCCGCCGCCGACCCGGCCGAGGTCGACCTCCTCGCCGAGGATGGCAACCGGACGCTCGTCATGCTGCCGCTCGTCGCGAAGGGCGAGGCGATCGGGCTCATCGAGCTCATGTCACGCCAGACCGTCGATCCCGACGCCGAGGGCCTCGAGCTCGCCAGGACGATGGCGAACGAGGCCGCGATGGCCCTCGAGAACGCCCGTCTCTACGACGAGGCCCGCGCGCTCGCCGATCGCGACCCGCTGACGGGGTTCTACAACCACCGCTATCTCCACGAGCGGATCGGCGAGGAGATCCTCCGGGCGCAGCGCTCGCAGGAGCCGCTCAGCGTGCTCATGCTCGACCTCGACGACTTCAAGCTCGTGAACGACACGTTCGGCCATCTCTTCGGCGATCGGGTCCTCGCCTGGACCGCGGAGGTGATCCGCTCCACCCTGCGCGGCTCCGACGTGCCGACGCGCTACGGCGGCGACGAGTTCGCGATCCTGCTGCCCGGGACTGACCGCGAGGCAGCCGAACGCGCCGGCGGGCGGATCCGCGACGCGTTCGCCGCAGCCGCCTTCGAGGGCGAGGCGCGACGGTCGGTGGCGGTCGGACTCGCCTTCGGTGTCGGGACGTTCCCCGACGACGGGCGGACCGCCACCGAGCTCATCGCGGCCGCCGACGCGGGCCTCTACCGCCAGAAGCGGGCACGGGCGTCCCGCGGCCGGGCGCGGACCGCCGCGAAGTCGCCGCGACCGGGACGCCGGCCGCCGGACGGCCCGCGTCGTCTCGGGGCCGGGCGAGGGGCCTCCGGCACGGACGACGCACCGGCGCTGACCGCCTGACGTCGCTCGAGGTCGCCGAATTCGAACAACTGTTCCGAAGCCGCGAGCCCGGCCGGACCCAGAACGCGCGCCGTTCGAGCGGAGGCGCGCCCTGATTTTGGCAGGAGGTCCCGTGCACGGACTGGTACGAAAGTACCACTTGGTTTAGCTGCGAGTACCATGCCGGACGACTGGACGCGGACGGCCCCGGACCGTCATGCTCGGCCCTGAACGTGACACCACCGACCGCTGGGACGCGCACCGGGGACGCGGAGGATCGCAGGATCCACCGGTCATGGCTCCT
>DASTEU010000085.1:0-15871 GCA_035709325.1 Candidatus Limnocylindrales bacterium
GATCCCCGCACCGGACGAATCACGGCGCTGCGCCTGCCGCGCGAGAGCTGATTTGACGCGGCAAACGAACCTTCACCGCGTGCCCGACCGGAAGGCAACGCGCGTCGGGCATGCTGGATCGCGTTCGCGCCCGCTCGAGAAGGATCCATGCAACCCGACCCGAACCAGCCCATCACGGCCGAGCCCGTCGCCACCGAGCCGGCTCCGGCGACGGACGCCGCCACCGAGCCGGCTCCCGCGTCGGACGCCGCGCCTTCCGCCGGCTTGCGCCGGCTAGGGCCGGCGAGCCTCGTCCGGCCGGCGCTCCTCGTCGGCGCCCTGGCCGTCGTATTCGCGGCCGGCTTTGGGGTGGGGCGGCTCGACCCGACAGCGGCCCCTTGGCCCGGCGCGGCCGCCGCGTCGCCGAGTGCCGCCGCGACGCCCGACCCGTCGACCGACGAGGACGACCTCGCCCTGATCCGGGAGGCATGGGAGGCGATCCAGGAGCACTACGTCGAGGCGGACGAGCTCGACGATCGCGACCTGGCCTACGCCGCGATCGACGGCCTGGCCGAGGCGGTCGGCGACACGGGCCATACCGGCTTCATGACGCCCGAGGAGCGGGCGACCCGCACCTCCGCACTTTCCGGGTCGTACGTCGGCATCGGAGCCCAGGTCGGCGTGAGCGAGGACGGGCTGCCGATGATCATCGGCGTCTTCCGAGGCAGCCCGGCCGACGAGGCGGGCCTGCGCAGCGGCGACGTCGTCGTCGCGGTCGACGGCGAGCCGACGGCCGGCGAGGACCTCGACGACGTCGTGGAGCGCGTGCGGGGCGAAGTCGGGACCGCGGTCGTGCTCACGATCCGGCCCGGCGGTGACGGATCCGAGCGCGACGTCCAAATCGTCCGCGCCGACGTCCAGATCGAACCGGTCTCCTGGGCGCTCGTGCCCGGCACGAAGACCGCGGTCCTGCGCCTCGAGCAGTTCTCGAGCGGCGCCGCGGCCGACCTCCGCGCGGCCCTCGCGGACGTCCGCGTCGCCGGCGCGGACCGCCTGATCCTGGACCTGCGGGCGAATCCCGGCGGCTACGTCAACGAGGCCGTCGCGGCGGCGAGCGAGTTCCTCGCGTCGGGGACCGTGTACGTCGAACGCAACGCCGACGGCGAGGAGAAGCCCACCGCAGTCACACCCGACGGCACGGCACTCGACAGGCCGCTCGTCGTCCTCGTCGACGCAGCGAGCGCGAGCGCTGCCGAGATCGTTGCCGGCGCCATCCAGGATGCCGGTCGGGCCCGCATCGTCGGCGAGCAGACGTTCGGGACCGGGACCGTGCTCGGCGAGTTCGGCCTCGCAGACGGCTCGGCGTTGCGCATCGGAACCGTCGAGTGGCTGACGCCGAACGGCCGGGTCATCTGGCACGAGGGAATCGCACCCGACATCGAGGTGGCGCGGCCCGACGGCGTCCTGCCGGTCGTGCCGGACGACCTGCGCGAGCTCATGCCGGCCGATGTCGCCGAACTGGCGGACCCCCAGCTGGCTCGGGCGATCGAACTCGTCGGGGACCTGCCGTAAGGCAGCGCTCTCCGCGTCGCACGCGACTTTGAGGTAGGTGCCGCGGCGGGACGCGGTCGCAGCCCATTGGTCCGCGTCCGCGCCGAGGCGAGAGTGGCGTCGTGCCCGGAACCATCGGGCGGAACGAGAGGAGCACCCGATGCATCCGACGATCTACCAGGAACTGGCAAAGATCAAGATCGCCGACGAGCTGGCGTACGCCGACCGGCAACGGCTGGCCCGCCTGGCCTCGGCCGACCGCAACCAGCCGATCGACTTCCGCGCACTCGTCGGGCGGGCCCGGGTCCGGCTGTTCGGACGGCCCGCCGCCCGGCCCGGCGGCCCGCTTCCGGCCGGTGCCTGACGCGACCGAGCCACACGAACCACCCGAGGGGCGCCGACCGGACCGGGAGCAGGGAACCCGGTCCGGTCGGTTCTCGCGGTCCCGGTGGCCGGCCGCGACGAAACCGAACGGCGTGTCAGTAGGATTACCGGTCTGACGCTCGACCCACCGGGCGCGGGACGTGGCGAGGAGGCCTCCGAATGCACCAGCAGATCCGCCTCAAGCTCGGCGTGATGGAGGAGGAGGACGGCTCGGGCGCGATGAACGCGATCCCGATCGAGCACGACCCGATCGAGGTGCGCCGCCGGCTCGTCGACCTGCTCGACGAGCTCGCGGCGGGCGGTTACGACCTCCAGATGGTCGGCGGCCACGACATCGAGACGTCGGGTGAGTTCGTCTTCGCGGTCGCCGACGACCAGACGTCGGCCTGCGCCCAGATGCTAAAGGACAAGAACTACCGCGGCGTTCGCATTGTCGCACCGAAACACGGGCACGCCAGCCACGGGCCCGGCGGGCTGGCGGCGGCGCTCCGCGAGATGGATCTTGGAGGCCGCCGGATCCACGAGATCTTCATCGGCATCGAGCAGGACGGCGAGATCCCGGTCCACGTGACGACGTTCGCCGGATCGAACGAAGGCGGGACGACCGCCTGACCGCGCTCAGGGCGCCGGCGTCTCCTCGTTCGAGAGGAGGCCCGCCCGGGCGGCGACCATCGCCGCCTCGACCCGGTTCGACACGCCGAGCTTGTCGAGGATGTGGGTGACGTGGACGCCCGCGGTCTTGCGGGTGATGAAGAGCTGCTCGGCGATCTCGCCGTTCGTCCGGCCGTCGGCGACGAGCCGCAGCACCTCGAGCTCGCGGGCGGAGAGCGCCGGACCGCGGCCCGACCCGCGGCCGGGCCCGACCGGCGCGGCTTCCCGGAACGCGAACGCGGCCGCCGGCCCGCCCTCCTCCGGTCGATCGGCCGCTCCCGGGCCGGCGGCCGGCGCGGCGACACCGAGTGGGATCCGGGCGCGGCGCGCCAGCGCCTCGACCTCGCGGCGCAGGGAGACCGCACCGAGTCGGACCGCCGTCGCGTGGGCCTCCCCGAGCGGCTCGGCCGCCCGGCCGCGTTTGCCCCGCGCCCGGAGCTCGGTCTCGGCCTCGCGGAATCGCGCGTAGGCGGCCAGCCAGGGCTCGGGGATTCGGGCGAGGCGTTCGGCGAGCGCCGCCCAGGCCGCTGACGAACCCGCGGCATGGACCCGGTCGCGTTCGGCATCGGCCAGCGCCAGCCACGTGCGAGCAACCTCGGTCGGCGCGACGTCGTGGATCGCGGGAAGCGTCGCCGCCAGGCGGTCGGCGTCGGCGGCGACCGCCGCGGCCGCGGCCTCGTCACGGGCCGCCCGGGCATCCGCCGCCAGGTCGGCGAAGGCCCGCAGGCCGAGGACGACGAGCGGCGGCCGGGTGATCATGTCGGCAGCGTCGGGAACGTGGGCAAGGCCGCCCTCCACCCAGCGCCGCGCGTCGGCCGGCCGACCCTGGGCGAGGGCCAGCTCCGCCCGGGCGTGGGCCAGATAGGCCGCGAGGTCGCTGTCCATCTCGCCGGCGGCCAGCTCCTCGGCATGCTCGAAGTGCGCCTCAGCATCGGCCGCGGCGCCCCGTAGCGCGGCAAGCCGTCCGAGCACCGACTGGAGGTAGATCGTCCCGCGTCCCGCCGGATCGAGCGCGAGGCCCTCGAGCCCCGCCTCGGCCGCCTCGTCCCAGCGCCCGGTCCTGATGTCGATGTCGGCTTCGAGGGCCGCCAGGTTCACGCCGAATCGCCGCTCCATCCCGGTCCGGCGGGCCGCCTCGCGACCGGCCCGCACCTCCGTGAGCGCCTCGTCGAGCCGGCCCGCCTGGGCCAGGTTCAGGGCGAAGTTGTGGTGGACGACGATGAGCAACTCCGGTGGCCCGGCTTCCCTGGCCAGCTCCCGCGACCGCTCCAGCTCGGCCAGGCCCGCTTCGACCTCGCCGAGCGCGACGAGGTCCGAGCCGAGCATGTTCCGGGCCCGTGATTCGTCGGAGCGGGCGCCGGCCGAGACCGCGCACTCGATCGCGGACTCGCACACCGCCCGCGACTCGGCGAAGCGGCCGAGTCCCATGAGCGCACCGCCGTACGCGCCGACGACGCGGGCCCGCTCGGGCGTCGGCGGCGACTCGGGCACGAGGCGGACGGCCTCGCGGTGCTCCGCGATCGCCGCCTCGCCGTCGCCCTGGACCCAGAGCAGGTAGCCGAGTCGACCGTGGAGAATCCCGGCGAGTGCCGGCTCGGTGCCGGCGTCCACGAGCTCGAGGGCGAGTCGGATCAGCTCGGTCGCCCTCGGATAGTCGCCGGCGAGATCCGCGGCATCCGAGGCCAGCCGCAGAACCTCGAGGTGCTCGTGGGCCGGCCACGGGGTCGTGCGTCGCGGGGCGAGCTCGATCGCCCGCTCGAACAGGCGGTGGGCCTGGCCGTGCGCCGCGACCGCGGCGGCCGCCCGCGCCGCCCGGATCGTCGCGGCATACGCCTCGTCGGGGCGGTCGGCCGCGTCCCAGTGGCGAGCGAGCGCGGCGATCGCCCCGGCGGCGAGCCGCTCCGCGTCCAGGCGGCCGGCGAGCGCCCGCGCGAACCGTTCGTGAAGGTCCCGCCGCTCCCCGGGCAGGAGGCGGCGCTCGACCACCTCCTGGAGGAGAGCGTGCCGGAACCGAAGGTTGTCGCCACCCGCTTCGACCTCGGCGAGGTGCCGGTCGATCGCCTCCCGGAGAGCCGGGCGAATCTCTTCGGCCGGACGACCGAGCACCTCCGCGAGCAGCTCCTCGTCGATCGGTCGGGCCGCCACGGCGAGGGCGTCGAGGACGACGCGGGCGGTCCCCGACAGGCCGGTCAGGCGGCTCTCGATGATGTCGACGATCGTCGGCGGCGCGCCCGCCGCGCCGGCATGGGCCGCCGCGACAAGCTCCTCCACGAAGAAGGGGTTGCCGTCCGAGCGGGCGAACGTCCGCTCGACGAGGTCGTCGGCCGGGCGGCCGCCGCTGATCGCCTCGACGAGCCGGGCGACCGCCGGTCGCGGCAGGCGGGCGAGATCGAGGCGGACCGTTCGGGGCTGCCGCAGCAGCTCGGCGAGCCACGCCGCGGTCGGGTCGTCGGGTGGCAGGAAGTCGGTTCGCCACGTCAACGCGAGCAGGACCGGCTCGGCGGCGAGGTTCCGGGCGAGGAACGTTACGAGGTCCCGCGACGCGCGGTCGATCCAGTGGGCGTCCTCGACCACGATGACGACGGGCGCCTGGCGGCCGAGGCGGCCGATCAGCGAGAGGACGAGCTCGAAGAGGCGGTTCTGCTCGATCGAAGGGACCGGTTCGTCCGGGTCGGCGTCCGTCAGGTCGGGGATGAGCCTCGCGAGCTCGAGCCCGGGCGGACCGAGGATCGCCGGACGCCGATCCGGAGGGGTATCGCGGACGAGCCGCCGGAATGCTTCGACGAACGGCAGGAACGGCGGCCCGCCGTCGGCCAGGTCGAGGCAGCCGCCGACGAGCACGCGCCCGCCGGTCCGCGCGGCGGCCGCTCCGAACTCCGCGAGCAGTCGCGTCTTGCCGATGCCCGCCTCCCCGCCGACGACGACGATCCGCGGCGCGCCGGCCGCCGCATCGCCGAAGAGGGCCTCCAGTCGGCCGAGGTCGTCGTCACGTCCGACGAGGATCGGGCTCGAGATGCCAGCGTCCACCGACCGATGGTACGGCGGCCGGTGCGCGGCGGCATCTCGGAGGCGCCCCCGGCGGCGCTGTCATACGCCGGGGGCGCCGGGAAGTTCAGCCGGTCGTCGGAGAGGTTCCCACCGGGCGACCGGGCCGCGGCACGACGTCAACGGCCGACGACCCGACCGGATCGCGTCGGCGCGCCCACGCTCGCCAGGCAGCCAGCCGGGCCTCGGCGTCGGCGTCGTTCAGCCGATCGGTCGGTTCGCCGTCCGGGCCGATGTCCGCCGGCAGTCGATTGCGCCCCTCGATCGCGTTCTGGGCTCGCTGCGCGGTGTCGAGCGCATCCAGGGCGACCATCAGGCCGAGTCCTCGCATCGGGGATCCCCCAAGGTCTGCGGGCTCCGGGCGGAGCCGATGACCGCAGGTTCCATCGGAGCGGCCCGGGGGCCATCGGGCAGACGCCGTATGGCGACGCCGCGGGATACCTCAAAAGCTCTAGGTTCGGACCGGGGGCGCTGACGAACGGTCGGCATCCGAATCGGGTCGGTCGTCGGCCGGCTGCCCGACCCGCCGCCGGATGCGGTCCGCGGCAAAGCCGGCCCCGAGAAGGATGAGGCCCTCGACGAGGAGGCCGACCTCGGTCGAGCTCGACAGGTACGTGAAGTTGAAGTCGCTCAGCGCGATCATCACGGCGAGGGCCGCGGCGTAGACATAGGCGCTCGCGTCGCGCCGGAAGGCGCGCTCGACGAGCACGGCGGCGAGCAGCAGCAGGGCGACATCGCCCATCCACGGCTCGAGGACGCGCCCGAAGTCGTTCGGGGCAACGAAGTCGGACCGGAAGACGGCCGAACTCAGGCCGAGGACGGCCGTCAGGCCGGCCCACAGGCGGGTCAGCGCGGCGCGCCGGCCGGCGGCCTCGTCGCGTCGGGCGTTGCGCGATTCGCCCAGCGCGAGCAGGCCGAACACGATCGCCACGCCCAGCCACCACGCCGCCGCGGCGAGGACCAGGAAGAGTGGCTCCGGCCGACCCTCGAGGATCGGCTCGCCGAAGTCGGTGAACCGCTGCGGGGCGGCGACCGACTCGAGCCAGCCGAGGAGCGCGCCGGCGAAACCGGTGAGGGCCGCGAGCAGCGTCGCCTGGGTGACGAGGGCCGGTTGGATCCGGCGGGCGGCGATCGCCGCGAGCGAGGCCGCCCCCGAGGCGAGCGCGGCGACAAGCTGGAACGAGAGGCCGGCCCGGTTGCCGATCGCGAAGCCCGCGACCGCGACGCAACCGACCGCGACCGCGAGGAACACGCCGGCGGCGCGGCGCCGCCGCGGGTCGCCGAGCCTGAGCCGGAGCGCGACGACGGTGATCGCCAGCGCGGCAACGGCCGCCGCGGCCGCGCGCCAGAGGTCGGCGTCCCCGGTCCCCGACGCGAACCGCTCGGCGAAGGCGGCGTAGGCACCGAGAAGGAACGCGCCGCCGAGGTATCCGAACATCTCGACGATGGAGACGGCCGGCCCGAGGATCGCCCCGGCAGGCGACGTGCTGCGCGGGACATGTGCCCCGTCGGGAGGCCCGACGCCCGGTTCCGGCGACGGACCGGTCGCGACGGCGGGTGCAGCCGGCAGTCGCGCCGTCTCCACCATCCGAAGGCGCGACGCCGTCGCGGCGTCGATCAGGCCGGCGGCCTCCCAGGCCGCGATCCGCGCCAGGATCTGGTCCATCGCACGCGCCCTCCGAGCCAGCCCCCGGCCCGGCCGACAATGACGCCGCCGCGTTCGGGCGGCGTCTCGTCAGCGCACTGTGGCGCGGCCCGGTCCGCCGTTCAAGGGCCGAACGGCCTCAGGGCGGCTCGATGGACCAGCTCGCTCGGAGCAGCTCGCTCGGAGCAGCTCGCTCAGAGCAGCTCGCCGTGGGCCGATCCGGTCGGCTCGCCGTCGCGCGGCCGGGGCTCCTCGCCGGGACCGTATTCGAGAATCTCCTGCCCACCGGTCGCACCCGGCTCGAGCACCCGCAACGGTGCGGCGTAGCCCGGCTGGCCCTCGATCGCCCCGACACCGAACGGCACCCACTTCGAGGGGTCCTGGAGGCGGTGGGCCTCGAGGTTGCCGCGCGCATGCACTTCCTCGAACCCCTTCGGCTCGATCCACATCCGCTCGCCTTCGAGCAGGCCGAGCACGCCCGACTGGCCCGGTTCCGCGCGCTGGTTCCGGCAGTACTCGCAGGCGGCCTCGTCGTGACGTGCGTAGGTCGGCGGCTCCTCGTAGGTCGTGATGTAGCCCTCGTAGTTCCGCAGCACGACCTTGTGGTCCGAGTAGCTGATCAGGTAGTTCGGCATGACGGGGATCTTGCCGCCGCCGCCCGGGGCGTCGATGACGTACGTCGGGACGGCGTAGCCGGACGTGTGGCCGCGAAGGCCTTCCATGATCTCGAGACCCTTGCCGACCGGCGTCCGGAAGTGGCCCGAACCCTCCACGAGGTCGCACTGATAGAGGTAGTAGGGCCGGATCCGGTTCTCGACGAGCCGGTGGACGAGCGCCCGCTGGATGTGGACGCAGTCGTTGACGCCCGCCAGCAGGACGCTCTGGTTGCCGACCGGCAACCCGGCCCTCGTCAGCCGGTCGACCGCCCGGCTGACCTCGGGCGTGATCTCGTTCGGATGGTTGAAGTGGAGGTTGATCCAGAGCGGGTGGTACTTCTCGAGCACGTCGCAGAGCTCGTCGTCGATCCGCTGGGGCAGGAAGACCGGCACCCGCGAACCGATCCGGATGATCTCGATGTGGGGGATCTCGCGGAGCCCGCGCAGGATCGATTCGAAGAGTTTCGGGGCGAGCGTCAGGCCGTCGCCGCCGGAGATCAGCACGTCGCGGACCTGGGGCGTCCGACGGAGGTACTCGAGCTGGGCCTCATGCTCCTTGCGATTGAAGTTCTGGGTCGGGTCGCCGACGATCCGGCTCCGCGTGCAGTAGCGGCAGTAGCTCGCGCACTGGGTCGTCACGAGCATGAGGACGCGGTCGGGATAGCGGTGGACGAGGCCCGGCACAGGCGAGTGGCGGTCCTCGGCGAGGGAATCCTCCATCATCGCCGTGAAGGCCTGCTGCTCTCGCCCGAGCGGGATGACCTGGCGGCGGATCGGGTCGTTCGGATCGTCGGGGTCGATGAGGCTGATGAAATACGGCGTGATGTCGACCCGGAACTTGTCCGGCGCACTCAGGCCGGCGCGCTCCTCTTCGGTCAGGTTGAGGACCTGCTCGATCTCCTCGAGGTCGTTGACCCGGTTGCTGAGCTGCCAGCGCCAGTCGTTCCACTTCTCGTCGGGGACGTCCTCCCAGATCGGCGCACGGCGGCTGACGGCCGGTCGGCCGTCGGGCCCGAGGGCCTTCGCCGGATCGCGCCGGTTCACGAACGGCGTCTCGGCGAGGGCACGTTCGGCCGCGCGGTGGGCGACCGCCGCCTTGATCTCCTGAGCGTCCAACCGAGTGGACCTCCCTACGTCGAGCCGCTCCGCGAATGCATAAGGACTATGCACTCTGCAAGTGGAGCGATGATAGTCGAGGTGCGAGGGTCGGTCCACCGGCCCGATCGTCCGGTGGGAGGGCGCATCACGTGGGCGTGGGCCGATTCGCGCCACTCAGGCCGCGATTCGATCGGCGACCTCGCCGCGGCACGCGGTAGCATCCGCCCGTGACCGAGTCGATCCGCGACCGCCTCCGAGCCCTGCGCCGGACACGCCAGGTTCGGGAGTTCACGGATGAACCCGTGGACCGCGCCCTACTCGACGCGCTCGCGGACGTCGCCCGCTGGACGGGCAGCAGCAGGAACACCCAGCCATGGCGCTTCATCGTCGTGACCGACGAGGCCGCGCTCCGCCGGATCGCCGCGATCGGGTTGCCCCAGACGCGGTCGCTCCGGACCGCGACCGCCGCGATCGCGATCGTGCTGCCGGCGGACGAAGGTCGCGAGGTCGGCCACGCCTACGACGACGGGCGGGTCGCCGAACGGATCCTCATCGGTGCCGGGATCCTCGACCTCGGCGCCGGCATCGCCTGGGTCCGATCGGACGTCAGGTCGCAGGTCGGGGCGCTGTTCGGCCTGCCGCCGGATCGCTACATCCGGACGATCGTCGCCCTGGGCCATCCGACCGACGCCGCCCGCCGGCCGAAGTCGCCGCCGGGCGAGGCCCGGCTGCCGCGCGAGGAGACCGTGTTCGAGGAGCGCTGGCCCGGCTGAGCGGTTGGCGCCCTCCGGCGCCAGGGTGATCGGCCTCACCGGTCAAAATTCGGCGGGTACGGGCGTTTCGAGTCCTCCAGCCGGCGATTCGATCGACGCCACCGGACACGGACGCCGCTGGGACGCGCCGTCCCAGGACCGACCCCGGGAATTGTCCGGTGGCAGCGAGCAAGATCGCCGCCGGGTCGGGCCGACTTCGTGACGTCCGACTCTACCGTTCCCACGCACGCCTCAGCAGACTACACTCCGCAGTCCGAGCGCCGAATACGAGCATGGCGAGGGGCCTGCGGAAGGGGGTCGGCGTGATCCGACGAGTGGTGGGCCGGCGTGGCCGCGTGGCCGCCGGCATGGTCGCGGCGCTCGCCGTCGTGTTTGCCGCGCCGTCGATGGCCGCGGACGGGATGGTTGGCGGCAACAACGGGACGGTCAAGATCCACGGGGGCTCGACGGAGACGGAGCCGATCGTCCGGAACGAGCCGCACGTCTGCACGTTCCATCTGCACTTCTTCTTCGCCGATCCCAGCCAGTCCGGCGACTGGGAGATCCAGGCCTGGTCGCCGGGCGGCAGCGGTGACGTCATCCTGAGCGGTTCGTACGACACCGCCGGCGACGGCGAAGACCGCCAGCCGACCGACGGGACGTACGCGCTGCCGGACGGACACTACAAGCTGTTCTGGCAGGGCCGCAGCGATCAGAACGTGAAGCACAAGGCCTTCTGGATCGCCTGCGCCGCGCCGACGGCGAGCGCGACCGGCTCGGAGGAACCGATCGACTCGGCGAGCCCCAGCACCTCGGCGAGCCCGAGCACGTCCGCGAGCCCGAGCACGTCCGCGAGCCCGACCGGCTCGGAGGAGCCCGCGTCGTCGGACCACGGCTCGCCGACCGGTGGCGTCCTGCCGATCGAGGGCACGCCATCGGCAACCCCGCCGGCCACGGACGTCCCGGGCACCTCGACCGGCGGAACCGGCGTCGGCGTCGTCATCCTCGCGCTCCTGTTGGCCGCCGCGACGGCCCTCGCGACGATCCCGCGAGACGTGCTCCGGCGCCGCTAGCGCTTCCGCCGGCCAGGCGGTGATCGAGACGGACCGGCGGAGCCCGCGGAGCCGCTGAACCATGGCCCCCGGGATCGCGTCAGCGGTTCGGCAGGCCTTCCCCGCACATGCTCGGCGAGTCGCACGGGGAGTGGGCCAGCGGCGCCACCTTCGGGTTGCCCTGGCTGTCGCGGCTCAGCGTGAAGCTGATCCAGGCGACGTTGTTCGTCGTGTTGCTCTCGATGAAGACGCCGTCGTCGTTGGCATGCACCTTGAGGTAGTAGACGCCGACCGGAGCGCCGGTCAGGTCGATCTCCTGGCCCTCGAGCGAGTGGTGGTACTGGTCGATCCAGCCGACCGACACGCCCTGGAACGGGGCGGTCCGGTCGCAGGCCCAGTACGTGACGTCCGGCGTCTTCTTCTTCGCGTCGATCTTGACCCAGTCGATCAGGCAGAACGTCGTCTTGAACGATTGGGCGATGCCGCGATCGTTGACGTAGGCCGGGCCGATCGCTCCGCCGGTCCCGTCGTCGAGCGAGGTATGCACGCCGAACCGGGCGACGCTGCCGATGTGCCAGTGGTTGTGGGCGGGGTGGAACTCGAACTGGGTCGTCGCGACGCTGCAGACGATCCGGGCGGTCGGATCGGATGGGCCGGCCGTCCTGTCCCAGATGTCCTGATAGGCGGTCGTCGTGCCGCCCTCGTCGCCGACCTGGTTTTCCGGGTGGAGGTGCCAGGGGCCGCCCGACAGGTTGGCGATCCCGTTGGTCAGCCGCAGGAACGTCCGGTCGCCGGTTGGCTGGATCTGGAGGTGGTGGGGGACGATCGGCTTGAGATCGGGCTCCAGCCCACCGGGGCAGGGATCGGTCGAACCACCGCCTCCTCCGCCGCCGGGAGCCGCCAGTGCGACGCCGGTGAAAAGCAGGGACAGGATCGCCACGATGCCGGGAATTGTCCGCCGTACTCCGCCGATCGCCACTCTGGGACCCTCCTCAGGCTCGTCTACACCGCCGGCAGATGGGCAGCGGGATCGCGTCGTCGCGAGACCGGGTGCCGGACGAGGACCACGGGCCTGGCGGAGATTGGACCACGCGCCCGCTGTGGGCGCAATGCCGGGCGCGGGGCCGGCTCAGGCCGCGGGACGCCTCACTCTCCGATGACCGACCAGATGAAGCCCATCATGATGAAGAGGCCGGTGAACATCGCGATCAGACCCAGTCCGCCGTACGGCGAGTTCGCGCCCTCATGGGGCACGAGCTGGAGCCCGATCCCGAAGACGACCGCCCAGCCCACGAACAGGAGCCCGAACATCCACTTGGTCGTCGGTCGGGCCATCATCCGGCCGAGGCCCGACGGGCCCTGGGCCGAGAGCGCCGACTTGAGCAGGATCACGAGCATCAGGACGGTGATCGCGGTGGCGAGGCCGAACTCGACGGGCCGCGAGAAGAAGATCGTGAAGAGCTGCACCTGGGGCCTCAGTGCGGTCGGACGACGTCGGCGCTGATGCTACCAGAGGGCCGGGCGACCGAACCGATCGTCGCGCCCGGATAGCATTCGACACGATGACCTCCCCGGAACCGACCGACCGATCGCCCCTGCCCGGCCGCTTCGCCGCGCTCGGCCGGTTCGCGGTCCGTCGCCGCTGGTGGATCCTCGCCACGTGGCTCCTCGTCCTGGCGGTCGCCGCACCGCTGGCGCCCAACGTCGTGGGCGCCCTGCGGGCCGGCGGCTTCATCCTGCCCGACCTCGAATCGGCCCGTGCGAAGCAGCAACTCCAGGACGAGCTGAACGCGCCACCATCGGCGATCGTCATCGTCCTCCACAGCGAGACGTTCGTTGCCGGCACGCCCGAGTTCGAGGCAGCCGCCGCGGAGGCGATCGCCGACGTCCAATCGGCGCCCCATGTCGTCCGGATCCTGTCGCACGCGCTCGCGCCGCGCCAGGTTTCCGAGGACCGCCGCACGGCGTACGACGTCGTCCTGCTCTCGATCCCACCGGACGACTCGCCGGCCGCACTGCCCGGGATCGAGGCCCGCCTCCGCGAGCCGGCCGGCCTGGAGGTCGACCTCGCCGGCGGGCCGGCGTTCTACGGCGACGTCCAGGAGGTCTCGGAGTCCGACCTGCAGCGCAGCGAGCTCATCTCGCTGCCGCTTGCGGCCGTCGCGCTGCTCCTCGTGTTCGGGTCGGTCGTGGCGGCGGGCCTGCCGCTCGTCGTCGGCGGCGCGGCGGTCGTCGTGGCCCTCGCGACGATCTTCGGCATCGCCAGCGCGACGCCGATGAGCATCTTCGTCCTCAACCTCGCGACCCTCCTCGGGCTTGGCCTCGGCGTGGACTACTCGTTGCTGATGACGAGCCGGTTCCGCGAGGAGCTGGCGGTGCGGCCGGCCGGCCGGCCCGAGGACGAGGCGGTCCGGATCGCGGCCGCCGTCGAGTCGACCGTCGCGACGGCCGGGCGGGCCGTCTTCTTCTCCGGGCTGACGGTCCTGCTGGGATTGCTCGGGCTCGTCCTCTTCGAGTTCATGATCCTCCGCTCGGTCGGCATCGCCGGCGCCGTCGTCGTGTTCCTCGCGGTGCTCTCGGCGCTCACGCTCCTGCCGGCGCTCCTCACGCTCGTGGGTGCCCGCGTCGACGCGCTCGCGATCCGGCGGACGACGCCGCGCGACGACCCCGAAGGTCCGTGGGCCCGCCTCGCTCGCTGGGTCATGGCCCGGCCGCTCGCCGTGCTGCTGCCGACGCTGGCGATCCTGCTCCTGCTCGGCGCGCCGTTCCTCCACGTCCGTTTCAACGCACCCGACTCGACGATCCTGCCGGCGAGCGTTCCGTCGCGGGCCGCCTTCGACCGGCTGGCCGAAGCGTTCGGCGAGGGCGACTTCGCGCCGCTGACGCTCGCGATCCGGACCGACGGCCCCGCGACCTCCGCCGAGAACCTCGCCGCGCTCCACGATTACTCGCGCCGGCTGGCGGCCGACCCACGCGTCACGCGGGTCGAAAGCCTCGTCGACGTCGACCCGCGGCTGCGCCTCGACCAGTACCAGCTGCTCTACTCGGACCCGAACGGGCCGCGCGACCGCTTTCTGGCCCTCACGCTCGAGGCGACGACGAAGGGCGACCTGACCGCGTTCACCGTTTTCACGCCGTTCGGGCCGAACCGCGACGAGGGACGCGCCCTCGTCGGCGACCTGCGGGCCGCGGGTGGGCCGCTCGCCCCGCCGGCCGGTATGGAGGTCCTCGTCGGCGGAGGCGCGGCGGACGTCTCGGACGTCGTGAGCCGGGTCGCGGCGGACTTCCCGAGGACCGCCCTCTTCATCGTCGTGACGACCTATCTCGTCCTGTTCCTGCTCCTCCGCTCGGTCGTCCTGCCGGCCAAGGCGCTGGTCATGAACAGCCTCTCGATCGTCGCCAGCTTCGGCGCGCTCGTCTGGATCTTCCAGGACGGCAACCTGTCGGCGATCCTCGGGTTCCAGCCGCTCGGCTTCGTGGAGACGACGCAGCCCGTCATCCTGTTCTGCGTTCTCTTCGGCCTGTCGATGGACTACGAGGTCTTCCTGCTGTCGCGGATGAAGGAGGTCTGGGACCGGACCGGCGACAACCAGGTCGCGGTGGCCCACGGCCTCGAGCGGAGCGGCCGGATCGTCACCTCGGCGGCGCTCATCGTCGTCGTCGTCGCCGGTTCGTTCGCGTTCGCCGACATCGTCCTGATCAAGGCGCTCGGCGTCGGGATGGCGATCGCCGTCGCCCTCGATGCGACGGTCGTTCGGGCGCTCCTCGTTCCCTCGACGATGCGCCTGCTCGGGGACTGGAACTGGTGGCTGCCGGCCCGGCTCCGGCGCCTGCCGGTCCTCGGGACGGCCGTCCTCGTCACGAGCCTGCCGCTCCTTGCCGCGTGCGGGGCCGGACCGGTCGCCGCCAATCCGCCGGCGCCCCATCCCACCTCGCCGGCGGCGACGCCGCTGCCGTCGCGCCCAGCGGACCCGCTCCCGGTCGAGCTGCCACGCGACGACGCGCCGCACGATCGGCTGACCGAGTGGTGGTACTACACGGGTCACCTCCGCGAGGCCGGCGGCGGGCCGGGCCGGTACGGTTTCGAATACGTGATCTTCCGGGCCGAGCGGGGCGGGTTTCCGGTGACGTGGGCGTCGCATTTCGCGGTCACCGACGAGACCGCCGGCCGGTTCCATTACGCGCAACGGGCGGCGTTCGGGCCGCAGGTCGACGTCCGGCGGGCCGGCGAGCCGGGATTCGCGTTCGCCCTGCCGGACGCGACGGGCGCCGAGCCGTGGCTCATGGCGGGGATCGCCGGCGCCGATCGGCTCGCGGCGACGCTGACCGGGTCGGAGGCGGCACTCGCCGGCAGCGACGGGCTGGCGCTCCAGCTCGCTCTCACCGCGACGAAGCCGCCGGCGCTGCACGACACGATCGGCTGGATCGACTTCGGGCCGGGCGGCTCGTCGTACTACTACTCACGGACGGCGATGGACGCGTCGGGCACGATCGGCGTCGGCGGCGGGACCGTCGCGGTGACCGGCACGGCCTGGTTCGACCACCAGTGGGGCGATTTCATCGCGGTCGGCGGCGGCGGCTGGGACTGGTTCGCGGTCAATCTGGACGACGGCACCGACATCACGCTGTCCCTCGTCCGCGACGCCGACGGCTCATATCCCCTGGTCTACGGGACGCTCGTCGAGCCCGACGGCACGACCCGCCACCTGCCGCGCGAGTCGTTCACGGTCGAGGTGACCGATCGCTGGGTCAGCCCGGCGTCGGGCGCCGACTATCCCGCAGGCTGGACGATCGAGCTGCCGGGCGAGGAGCTCGTCATCCGGCTCCGTCCGACGGTCGCCGACCAGGAGCTCGACACGCGGGCGACGACCGGCGTCCTCTACTGGGAAGGGTCGCAGGTCGTCGAGGCCGAGCGGAACGGCGAGGCGCTCGGCGGCGAGGCCTACGTGGAACTGACCGGCTACGGCCCGAGCGGTGCTGCGCCCTGACGCCGCCCCGAGCGGCGCAGCGCCCGGACGGCGCCCGGGTCAGGGGAGGCTGACGCCAGCCTGGCCGGCC
>DASTEU010000086.1:0-3294 GCA_035709325.1 Candidatus Limnocylindrales bacterium
GCACGGCGGCGACCTGGAGGTCGGCTCGTACGCCCACCGGACGATCCACATGGACGCCGACGAGATCCCCTCGATCGCCGAGTCGAAGCTCTCCCCGACCGAGCTGCCGTTCACCCAGGAGGACTTCGAGCTCCAGATGGAACAGGCGCTCGAGCTCGTCCCGGAGGTCCTCGGCGACGAGAAGGTCGGCATCCGCCACGCGATCAACGGCCTCCTCTCGCTCACGCCGGACGGCAACCCGATCGTCGGCGAGACGCCCGAGGTCAAGGGCTTCTGGTCGGTCGCCGCGATCTGGATCAAGGAGGCGCCGGGGATCGCGAAGACGGTTGCCGAGTGGATGACGACCGGCGAGCCCGAGATCGATCCGCATGGCTCGGACGTCGCCCGGTTCTACGAGCACCACAAGACCGAGCAGCACATCCGGGCCCGGACGGCCGAGGGCTTCAACAAGACGTACGGCATCGTCCACCCGAACGAGCAGTGGGAGTCGAACCGCAACATCCGGCTCTCGTCGTTCAACGCTCGCCAGAAGGAGCTCGGTGCGGTGTTCTTCGAGGCGGCCGGCTGGGAGCGGCCCTACTGGTACGGCGCGAACGAGCCGCTCCTCGAGGAGTTCGGCGAGCGGGTCATGCCCCGTGACGCGGAGTGGGAGGCGCGCTGGTGGTCGCCGATCATCAACGCCGAGCACCTCGCGATGCGCGATCGGGTCGGGATCGTCGACCTCTCGGCCTTCGCGATCTTCGACGTCACCGGCCCGGGTGCCTGCGACTACCTCGAGCGCCTCTGCGTCAACCGCGTCGACGTCGCGCCCGGCCGGACCGTCTACACGCCGCTCCTCAACCCGGCCGGCGGGATCCTCGCCGACCTCACGATCACGCGCCTCGCCCACGACCGCTTCCGGGTCGTCACCGGCGGCGGCATGGGGATGCGCGACCGGAAGATCTTCAGCGACGCGCTGCCGGCCGACGGCTCCGCCCAGCTCCACGATGCGACGAACCAGTGGACGACGATCGGGCTCTGGGGGCCGCGGGCCCGGGACGTCCTGAGCGCGGTCACCGCCGCCGACGTGAGCCACGCCGGCTTCCCCTTCCTCACCTCGAAGACCGTCGACATCGACGGCGTCCGGACGCTGGCCTCGCGGATCAGCTACGTCGGCGAGCTCGGCTGGGAGATCTACGTCCCGTTCGATCAGGGCCTTCGCGTCTGGGACGCCCTCTGGGAGGCGGGCACGCCGCATCGCATGGCGCCGGTCGGGATCGGGACGTACGCGGTCACCGCCCGCCTCGAGAAGGGCTACCGGGCCCACGGGGCCGAACTCGAGCTCGACTTCGACCTCGTCGAGGCGGGTATGGCTCGGCCTTCGGTCAAGGATGCCGACTTCGTCGGCAAGGCCGCGTACCTCGAGCAGCGCTCGAGGCCGCCGGTGGCGATCCTCTGCACGCTGACCGTCGACGATCCGACGTCGTCGTCCGGCGTCAGGCGCTACATGCTGGGCCGGGAGCCGATCCTGACCCGCGACGGCGCCCCGCTCGTCGACGCGAAGGGCCGCCGCTCGTACGTGACGAGCGCCGGCTCCGGGCCGTCGGTCGGGAAGCACCTGCTGATGGCCTACCTGCCGCCGGACCATGCCATCGAGGGCACGCCGCTCGCGGTCGAGTACTTCGGCGAGCGTTACCCGGTCACGGTCGCAGTCGCCGGAGCGCGGCCGCTGTTCGACCCGGAGAACGCGCGGATCCGGAGCTGAGCCGGTGAACGTCCTCGTCTGCGTCAAACGCGTTCCGGCGACCGGTGGGCGCATCGCGCTCACGCCCGACGGCCAGGAGATCGACACGCGATTCCTCGGCTTCACGATCAGCCCCCACGAGGAGTGCGCGGTCGAGGAGGCCGTCCGGATCGTCGAGGCCGGCGGCGGCAGCTCGACCGTCCTGACGCTCGGCCCGGAGGCCGCGTCGGAGCAGCTCCGCGACGCGATGGCGATCGGCGTCGATCGGGCCGTCCTGCTCGAGACCGACGGCAGCGACTGGGACCCGATCGCGACGGCCGGCGCGATCGTCGACGCGATTCGAGCCCTCGAGGCGGAGGGCGAGCGGTTCGACCTGCTGCTCTTCGGCAACGAGTCGGCCGACAGCGGCGGCTACCAGGTCGGGGTCCGGGTCGCGACGGCGCTGGGTCTGCCGGTCGTGACCGGGATCAAGGCGATCCAGGCGGGCGACGGCCGGGTCGAGGCGCGGCGCGAGGCGGCCGGCGGCTGGGAGGTCTTCGAGCTGCCGCTGCCGGCGGTCCTCGGCGTGAAGGAGGGCTTGAACCTGCCGCGTTACCCGTCGGTGCCCGGGCGGCTGCGGGCCAAGAAGAAGGAGATCGCCCGGATCGTGCCCGAGCGGCGGCCGGGCGGGCCGACGAAGGAGCGGCTGCGCCTGCCGCAGACCGACGAGAGCCAGGTCGAGGTCATCGGAACCGGCGCCGACGCCGCACCGGCCGTCGTCGAGCTGCTCGTCCGGCTCGGCGTGGTGGCCCGATGATCCTCGTCCTCGTCGAACACGGCGGCGGCCGCCCGGATCGCCTCTCGCTCGAGGCGCTCGCGCTCGCGAGCCGGATCGCGGCAGCGATCGGCGGACCGCTCGAGGCGGTGCTGGTCGGTTCGGAGGCGCGCGAGGCGGCCGGCCTGCTTGGCGGGCGCGGCGTGGAGCTCGTCCATGCCGTCGAGCACGACCGGCTGGGTGCATTCGCCCCTGCCGCGTGGTCCGCCGCCCTCGTTCAGCTCATCGACGCCCGATCACCGGCCGCCGTCCTGGCCGCCGGCAGCGACCGGGGCAACGAGGTGCTGGCCCACGTCGCGGCCCGCCTGGAGTTGCCGCTCGCAACGCAATGCACGGACGTGACGCCCGGCGACCCGCTCCGGCTGACCCGTCAGCGCTGGGCCGGCAGCCTGCTCGAGGACGCCGTCCTCGACGCACCGACGAAACTCCTGACCGTGGCTCCCCACGCGGTCGCGATCGAGGACGCGGCGTCGGGGGCGGATGCCGCGAGTCCGCGGGTCCAGCCGTTCGCGCCCGACCTGACGGAGTCCGACCTGCGGGTCGCGGTGGCCCGCCGGCTCGAGCCCGACCGGACCGGCGTCTCCCTCGGCGACGCCCGGGTCGTCATCGGTGGGGGCCGCGGCGTCGGGAGCGCCGAGGCGTTCTCCGAACTCGAGGAGCTCGCGTCGCTGCTCAGCGGCGCCGTCGGCGTGTCGCGGGTCGTGACGAGCAACGGCTGGCGGCCGCACGCGATGCAGATCGGCCAGACCGGCCTGCG
>DASTEU010000087.1:0-2647 GCA_035709325.1 Candidatus Limnocylindrales bacterium
ACGGTCGAGGGGGTCGGGCCCAACGAGAGGGCCGCGACCCAAGGCAAGCCCGGCCCGGAGCCGGTCGGACCGGCTCAGCCGACCGACTGATCCAGGCCCGGCCGCGGATGCGGCCAGGCGACGACTGTGATCATCGTGGCTACGGCCACGCCCAGGGCGCCGGCGAGCATCGCCGCCACCACGCCGAACCCGTCGGTCGCGATCCCTATGATCAGCCCGCCGATTCCCTGTCCGCCCTGGAAGAGGGCGGCCTGGAGGCCGAGGACACGGGCCCTGACAGGGCCGTCGACCGCGTACTGGAGGGCGACCGAGGCGCTGCTGAGGGCAACGTTGCTGGCCGCCCCGGCGAGGGCGACGGCAACGAAGGCGACGGGCACGATCGTCGTCCCGGTCAGGCCGCCGATCGCGACGGCGACCGCGCCGGACGACACGAGCAGGGCCCGCCGTGCCCCGCCCGCCGTCAGGTAGGCCATCGGGATCGCCGCGAGGAGCGCCCCGATCCCCATCGTCGCGAGGATCAGTCCGAACTCCTCGCGATCGAGACCAAGGTGGTCGACCGCGTAGAGCGGCAGGACGACCTGGAAGCTCAGGCCGAAGATGGATACCGCCCCGAGGAGGAGGAGCGGCTCCCGAACCCCGCGCGTCGCCGCCGCGTAGCGTAGGCCGTCAACGAGCGCCCGCCAGGGCGACCGCCCGGTCGGGACGACCGGCTCGCGGTACCTGGCCCGGACGACCCACGTCGCGACCGCCACGACGATCCCGGCCAGCCCGATCGCGACGAAGAGGGCCGCCAGGCCCGGCCCCGCGGCGATCGCCCCCGCGATCGCCGGCCCGACGATCCGGGTCGTCGTGAAGCCGACCTGGCCGAGGACGACGCCATTGGCGAGGTCCGGGCGGGGGACGACGTCGGCGATGAAGGCGAGCCGGATCGGAATCTCGATCGCGTTGAGCACCCCGTACAGACCGGCGAACACCGCCAGCAGCCCGATCGACATCCCGCCGCTGACCACGAGGGCGGCCATGACGAGGCCGTGACCGGCCCCGTAGGCCGCGAGGACGACGAGCGCGCGCCGCCGGTCGACGCGGTCGCCGAGGGTCCCCGCCGCCGGCGCGATGAACGCGATCGGGATGAGGAAGAGGCCGGTCACGAGGCCGACGTCGGCGGCCGAGCCGCCGAGGTCCAGGACGAGGAGCGGCAGCGCAACGAACTGCATCCAGACCTGGAGACCGCGGGCGACGAAGGCCCCGTACAGCCAGCGATACGCCGGATGGCGCAGGGCGCGGACACCGTCGCCGGCCCTGCCCGTCCGCGTCGTCGTCACGTCGCGTCGGTCAGGCGAGAATCGAGCAGTGCTCGGGCGGGAACTCGATCCGGACCGGCGTGCCGATCTCGAGGCGGACCGTGGGATGGCTCCGGATCCGGACGATCAGGTCGCCGACCCGCGCCCCGTAGTCGATCGTGTCGCCGAGAAAGGCCCGCTCGGCGATCTCGCCGGTCCATCCACTCCCGGCGGGCCCCGCGGCGCTGCGATCGTCCCCGCCGGCGATCGGGACAATGCGAACGTGCTCGGGCCGGACGAGGACGTGGACGACCGACCCGACCAGGATCTCCCGGCCGTCCGTCCGCGCCCGGAGCGGACCCGCAGGGGTCCGGACCTCGACGACGTCGGCGAGCGCCGGGCCGGCCGTTCCCTGCAGGAAATTTCCGTTGCCGACGAATGCCGCGACGAACCGCGACGTCGGTCGGAGATAGATCGCGTCGGGCGGGCCCATCTGCTCGATCCGGCCATCGTGCATGACGGCGATCGTGTCCGAGATCGCGAGGGCCTCCTCCTGATCGTGGGTGACGTAGACGGCGGTCACGCCGAGCTCATGCTGGAGACGCTTGATCTCGAACCGCATCTCCTCCCGGAGTCGGGCATCGAGGTTCGACAGCGGCTCGTCGAGCAGGAGCAGCGGCGGTTCCATGACGAGGGCCCGCGCCAGCGCCAGCCGCTGCTGCTGGCCCCCGGAGAGCTCGGTCGCCCGGCGCCCGGCGAGGTGGTCGAGATGGACCACCGCCAGGGCCCGCGCGACCCGGTCGCGGAGCGCGGCTCGGCCGAGGCGCCGGCCCCGGTCGACCTGCTCGAGAGGGAAGGCGACGTTGCCGAAGACGTCCATGTGGGGCCAGATCGCGTACGACTGGAAGACCATCCCGATTCCCCGCCGATTGGCCGGAACCCACGCCCCGTCGGTGGCCGCGAACAGGACCCGGCCGTCGAGGGCGATTCGGCCGGCGTCGGGTCGCTCGAGGCCCGCGATGCAGCGGAGCGTCGTCGTTTTGCCGCAGCCGGACGGGCCGAGGAGGGTGAAGAACTCGCCTTGAGCGACGGCGAGGTCGATCCCGTCGACGGCCGCGACGGACCGCTCGTCGCGCCGACCGGCTACCGGGAAACGCTTGACGAGCCCCTCGACCTCGAGTATCGCCATGACGATGGGTCTCCGGGCGTCAGGCGTTCGGCGGCGAACCGTGGCCGCGCTCGACCATCTCGCGCTTGAACATCGCCGCCGACTCGACGACGTCGACCCCAGGCCGGCGGCGCGTCGGCGAGCCCGTCGCGTCGGACTGGTCGATGCGGGCGACGATCAGCCACGGGCCCGGTTCCGT
>DASTEU010000088.1:0-3315 GCA_035709325.1 Candidatus Limnocylindrales bacterium
GCCGGGCAGGGCGGATGCCGCGCGGCCGGATGGGCCCATGAGGGCCGGGTTCTTGAGGAGGATCTCGTTGGGCCGGTCGCGATGTCCGAGCCACAGCTGGTCGGGCTGCTCCGAGTCCCAGGCCACCGAGCCGGCCGAGCCGTCGATCTCGTACTGGAGCGAGTTCTTACGGCCGGGGCTGATCTGCGAGACGGTCACGGCGCCGCGGGCGCCGTTCTCGAAGCGGAGGAGGATCGCGGCGGTGTCCTCGGTCGCGATGTGGCGCTCGACCGTCTCGGCCGAGCGATCGGTCGAGAACGTCTCGACCGGCCCGGTCGGCTCGCGGCGGGTCTGGATGAACGTCGCGAGGTCGGCCATGACCTCGACGACGTGCTGGCCGGTCACGAACGTCATGAGGTCGAGCCAGTGCGACCCGATGTCGCCGACGGCCCGCAGCGCCCCGCCACGCTCGGGCTGGAGCCGCCAGTTCCAGTCGCTCTCGAGCAGGAGCCAGTCCTGGAAGTAGCGGCCGGTCACCAGACGCACGTCCCCGAGGTCGCCGGCGGCGACCGTGTCGTGGGCGTGCTGGTTCAGGGGGTAGTACCGGATGTTGAAGTTCGTCGCGTTCACCAGGCCGGTCCCGGCGGCGAGGGCCACGAGTTCGGCCGACTCCGTCGCGGTCATCGCGAGGGGCTTCTCGCAGACGACGTGGCGGCCGGCCGCGAGGATCGCGCGCGCCTGGCCGACGTGGAGATCGTTGGGCGACGTCACGTGGACGACCTGGACGGCCGGATCCGCCAGCAGGTGGGCGAGCGAGTCGTAGGCCCGGGGGACGCCGAGCGCCTCGGCCCGCAGCCGGCCCCGCTCGGGGCTGCTCCCCAGGACGCCTCGGACCTGGACGCCGATCCGCCGCAGCGCCTCGACGTGGACCGTGCCGATGAACCCCGTCCCGATGACGGCGGCGCCGATTGTCGCGAGTCCGCTCACCGGATGGAACTCATCGAGCCGTGGCAACCTGTCTAGACGGTCTAGATGGATGACGCGATGCTACGGCCCGACGACGGCCGGGTCAAGTTCGAGACCGCTGCGTGCGACCGCGGGCGTCATGGGCCCCGCACCGATCGTATTTTGCCTGTCAAGTGCAAAAGTGTTCCGACGGCCGGGTGAACCGGCGTATGATCCGGCGCATGAGCCACGAACCGGGACGGTCGCCCTCGACGCTGTCCGCCGACCCGGCCCACGACGATCCGGACGGCGAGGAGGTAGGGCACGGCCCGATCGCCGAGGAGGCGCTCGACGCTCTCGTCATCGTCCTCGACGAGATCCGGCTCGGCCGGTCGCGATCCCGCTCGGAGCTGGTCCACCGCACCGGGCTCGGGCGGGCGATCGTCGCGCAGCGGGTCGGGGAGCTCCTCGATCGCGGACTGATCGTCGAGGGCGAGGTCGGCCCGAGCACCGGCGGGCGCCCTCCGCGCCGGCTCTCGTTCCGCGGCGACGCCGGCCACATCCTCGTCGCCGACCTCGGGGCGACGAGCATCGCCGTCGCCCTGACCGACCTCGCCGGGCGGATCCTGGGCCACTACACGGAGCCCGCGGACATCGCGGCCGGGCCGGTCCAGGTCCTCGGCCGGGTCGAGAACCTGTTCGGCCAGCTTCTGCAGACGACTCGCGGCATCCCCGGCCCGCTGTGGGGCGTGGGCGTCGGCGTTCCGGGGCCCGTCGAGTTCGCCGCCGGCCGTCCGATTTCGCCGCCAATCATGCCGGGCTGGGATGGATATCCGATCCGCGATCGATTCGCAGCCCGCCACGACGTGCCGGTCTGGGTCGACAACGACGTCAACGTCCTCGCCCTCGGCGAGTGGCGCTCCGGGATCGCCGAGGGCCACGACAACGTCGTCGTGATCAAGATCGGGACCGGCATCGGCGCCGGGATCATCTCGGACGGACGGCTCCACCGAGGCGCCCAGGGAGCGGCCGGCGACGTCGGCCACATCCAGGCCGTGGACGACACGACGGTGATCTGCCGCTGCGGGAACGTCGGCTGCCTGGAGGCGCTGGCCGGCGGCGCGGCGATCGGGCGGAACGGGGAAGCGGCCGCCCGGGAGGGCCGGAGCGCCCGCCTTCGGGCGGCCCTCGACGAGCACGGTTCGCTGACCGCGGAGGATGTCGCCCGGGCCGCGGCGTTCGGCGACCCGGTCGCGGTGGATCTCCTCCAGTCGGCCGGGCGGCGGGTTGGCTACATGCTGGCGAGCGTCGTGAACTTCTTCAATCCGAGCCTCATCGTGATCGGCGGCGGCGTCGCCCAGAGCGGCGATCAGCTGCTCGCCTCGATCCGCGAAACGGTCTACCGCCGGTCGCTCCCGCTCGCGACCCGGGACCTTCTGATCCAGCGCTCGTCGCTCGGCATGCTGGGCGGCGTGATCGGGACGTCGGCTTTGGTCGTCGACCAGCTCTTCGCCCGGACCGCGATCGAGCGCTGGCTGCCGGCCGGTCGGCCCACGGGCATCCCGGAGGTCGCCGGGACCTAGGTCGCGGCTCCCGGCTTCGCGGTGACCGTCGGGAGATCACCGGTGACGTAACGCTGGATCGTCGGGCCGAAGATGGCGACGATCGTCTCGGACACTCCCAGCGTACGGGGGCTCTCGCTCAGTCTTCAGCCCGATCCCGCACCCGCCCAGCTCCGGTGTCACGGACGTATCTGGGCGCACTCACCCCAGCCGCCAGGGCGAACGTAGCCGTCAGCTGGCGGCGACGACCCGGTCGCTGAAGTCGCCGGTCGCGGGATCCTTGAGGATGAGCTTCTGTCGCCCATCGGGGAGGATCTCGCGCTTGATGACGATCTGGCCCTCGTACGTCTCGGGCGTCGAGGCGATCCGCGGCGTCGCGCCGCCCCGCCAGTCGAGATCGACCGGCTCCCAGGCGCGTCGTTTCGCCGACCGGTAGCAGGCGTCCATGACCGCGTTCACGACGTAGCCGTCGTAGAACGTCTCCATCGGCGCCCGGCCCTCGTCGATCGCCCGGAACATGTCGCTGAACATGTCCACGTAGCCCAGCTCCGAGACCTCGTCGCCGACCGGGAACAGCCAGCCGGCCGAGGTCTCGGCCTTCTCCGCCACGTAGCCGCCGCCGCCGCCCGCGGTGAACATCTCGAAGCCCGTGCGCAGGAAGTGGTTCATCCAGATCGTGCCGTGCGTCCCGGCGACCTCGTCGCGGAGGTCCATCCCGCCGCGGAACGTCCAGCTGACCTCGAACTGGCCGATGGCCCCGGACTCGAAGCTGATGAGGGCGATCGCGTTGTCCTCGTCGGCGATCGGGTGGACGAGCGTGTCGGTGTGG
>DASTEU010000089.1:0-2021 GCA_035709325.1 Candidatus Limnocylindrales bacterium
CTTGACGACGAAGCCGCGGCCGGCATCGGCCAGCTCGTGGATCGCCCGGAGCGCCTGGTCGGCCGAGTCGCAGGTCCAGGATTCGGCCATCCGGACGCCGGCTGCGGCCGCGACCTCGTGGCAGAACGCCTTCGAGCTCTCGATCCGGGCGGCGGCCGCCGTCGGTCCGAACGTGGCGACCCCGGCCGCGGCGAGCTCGTCGGCGAGGCCCTCGGCGAGCGGCTGCTCGGGCCCGACGACGACGAGCTCGATCGCGTGGGCCCGGCAGGCGTCGACGATCGCGGCCGCGTCGGTAGACGTCGCGGGCAGGCACGTCACCCGTGCCTCCTGGGCGATCCCCGCGCTCCCGGGAGTGACGAACACGTCGTTCACGCCCGGTTCCGAGCCGAGCTTCCAGGCGAGCGCATGTTCGCGGCCTCCGCCCCCGACGACGAGCACGCGGGTCGGCATGAGCGGACGGCTCACGAAGCGGCCCGCTCGGCCGGGGTCGGCGGCGAGGAACCGGCGGATGCCGGCGAGGTCCCGGCGGGTGCCGGCGCGGGCGGCGGTGCGGTGGCGGGGCGGTGGCGCATCGGTCGCCAGGCCCGCTCGATCGTCTGGGTCCGCTCGGGCCCGACCGAGACGAGGACGATCGGCACGCCGGCATGCTCCTCGAGGGCTGTCACGTAGCGCCGGGCGTTCTCCGGCAGGTCGGCCAGCGAGCGGACGTCGTGGATCGGCTCGGACCAGCCGGCGAACTCCTCGTAGACCGGCCTGGCCCGGGCGAGGACCGCCGCCGAGGACGGCCACGCCTCGACCCGCCGCCCGTCGACCTCGTACGCCACGCAGAGCCGGATCGGGTCGACGCCCGAGAGGATATCGAGTTTGTTCAGCATGATCGAGCTCACGGAGTTGACCGCGACCGCGGAGCGGAGCGGGACCGCGTCGAACCAGCCGACCCGGCGAGGCCGGCCCGTCGTCGTCCCGACCTCGTGGCCGCGAGCCGCGATGCCGGCCCCGACGCCGTCGGTGAGCTCGGTCGGGAAGGGTCCCGAGCCCACCCGCGTGGAGTAGGCCTTCACGACGCCGATCACCTCGTCGACCTGGAGCGGCCCGATCCCGCCGCCCGTGCAGGCGCCGCCGGCGACCGGGTTCGAGGACGTCACGAACGGGTAGCTCCCGTGGTCGAGGTCGAGCAGCGTGCCCTGGGCCCCCTCGAGCAGGACGTGGTCGCCGCGCCGCAGGGCATCCTGCACGAGCGCCGTCGTATCCGCGAGGTACGGGCGCAGGCGCTCGCCCCAGGCGAGCGCCTGGTCGACGAGCTCGTCGCACCCGAACGACGCCGCACCGTTCGCGGCCGCGAGGAGCAGGTTCTTGTCGGGCAGGACGCGGTCGAGGCGGGCTCGCAGCAGGTCGGCGTCGAAGAGGTCCTCCATCCGGAGCCCGACCCGCCACGCCCGGTCGCCGTACGCCGGCCCGATCCCCCGTCCGGTCGTGCCGACCTTGCCGTCTCCGAGGCGGGCCTCGAGCGCCCGGTCGAGCGCGACGTGGTACGGCATGATCACGTGGGCCGCGGTGCTGACCCGGACCCGCCCGACGTCGATCCCCCGCGCCGTCAGCATCTCGAGCTCGCCGATCAGCGTTGCCGGGTTGACGACGACACCGCTCCCGATCACCGACGTGATGTGGGGATAGAGGACGCCCGACGGCACGAGATGGAGCTTGAAGACCTCGTCGCCGCTGACCACCGTGTGGCCGGCGTTGTCGCCGCCCTGGTAGCGGACGACCATCGCGACCTGCTCGGCGAGGAAGTCCGTCGTCTTGCCCTTGCCCTCGTCGCCCCACTGGAGCCCGACGATCACCGTGGCCGGCATCAGGCAGGGCCTCGGAGGCAAAGAGAAAGGTCCCTCGGCTCGGAGCCTGGGACCTCCTGGATACACCTCTCCCGTCTCGCGCCGATGGCTCGGCGCCGGGGCGGTTCGAAGACTCGGGTCCGCCTCACGGGACGAACGGCGCGCCTTCCTCGAGCAACGGCCGACCTC
>DASTEU010000090.1:0-8358 GCA_035709325.1 Candidatus Limnocylindrales bacterium
CGGCGGCCGCGTCGTCCGGGCGATCGTGTGGGCCACGACGGGCGACGAGCGGCGGGGGACGCGCGCCGCCGGCAGGGTGGGGCGCTGGGTCGGCTGGGTCCTCCTCGGCTCGGGCTTCGTCGTGATCCTGCTCGAAAGGACCGTCGATGGGGCGATGCTCGGGGTCGTTGGCTGGTTCCTCAACCTCTCCGCCCGTTCGGTCGACCGCTGGCTCCTCCTCGACGGCCTGATCGCCGGCATCCGCGTCGGCGACGCGATGGAGCCCGAGATCGAGACGATCTCGCCGCAGCTGACGCTCGACACGTTCGGGACGCAGGTCCTCGACGGGACGCTCGGCCCGGCGCTGGCGGTCCTCCGTAACGACGACGTCGTGGGGATCATCGGGATCGGCCAGCTGCGGAGCGTGCCGCGGCGCGACTGGCCCTCGACGCGGACGGCCGAGGTCATGGTCGACCTCGCCGACATGCCGGTCGTCGGCCCGAACGAGACGCTCGCAGACGGGCTCGAGCGGTTGCGGACGTCGCACCTCGACGGCCTGCCGGTCCTCGACGGCGCGGCGCTCCGCGGGGTGCTGACGCGCCGCTCGATCGCGGTCGCCCTGCGAGCGAAGGCGGACCTCCAGGGGATCGCGCTGTGACCGGCACGGCTGCCCCACCGCCGGCGGCCCGCCTGCTCTCGGTCGAGGAGGCCCGTGACGCGGTCCTTGCCGCGATCGCCGGCCCGACCGAGATCGAGGCGGTCTTCCTGTCCGACGCGCTCGGTCGGGTTCTGGCCGAGCCGGTCGTCAGCACGACGGCCCTCCCGCCGTGGGACAACTCCGCGATGGACGGCTACGCGGTCCGGGCGGCCGACACGAGTAGGGCGACCGAGGACGCACCGATCAGGCTCGAGGTGATCGGCGAGGCCCGGGCCGGGTTCGCCCCCGACGTCGAGGTCCGGCGCGGCACGGCCGTCCGCATCGCGACCGGGGCCCCGTTGCCGCCGAAGGCCGACGCCGTCGTCCAGGTCGAACTCACCACGCCGCTCGATACGGCCGGCCGGCCGAGCGGGCCGCGCGGCCGGGACGCGACCGGGCCGCTGCCGGCGGCCTGCCTCGTCCACGCCGCGGTCGAGCCGGGGGCCGCGGTTCGCGAGGCGGGGACCGACCTTGACGCGGGCGTCACGATCCTCGAGCCGGGCCGGGCGATGACGGCCGCGGCGATCGCCCTCGCGGCCGGGGCCGGCGTTCCCCAGGTCCGGGTCCACCGGCGCCCGAACGTCCACGTGCTCGCCACCGGCGACGAGGTCGTGCCGCCCGGGCGCGCCCTCGGGCCCGCCTCGATCCCGGACGCGAACGGCCCCGGGCTCCGGGCGCTCGTCGACGCGGCCGGTGGCGAGGCCCACGCGCTCGGGATCGCAAGGGATCGCCTCGACGATGTCGATTCCCGGTTGGGCGCGGCGCTCGCCGGCGGCGCCGATGCGATCCTCGTCTCGGGCGGCGTGTCGGTCGGGCCGTACGACGTCGTCAAGCTCGCCTTCGAGAAGCTCGGTCGGATCGATCTCTGGCGGGTCGCGGTCCAGCCCGGTAAACCATTCGCGTTCGGAACGGCCGAACGACCGGACGGCGGCCGGGCGCTGCTGTTCGGGCTCCCGGGCAACCCGGTGTCGAGCTTCGTGACGTTCGAGCTCTTCGTGCGACCTGCGATCCGGGCCCTCGCCGGGTATCGAGCCGACCGCCTGTTCCGGCCCGTCGACCGGGCCGTGCTCCTCGAGCGGGTCACCAAGAGTCACGGCCGGCGGGCGTTCGTCCGGGTCGTCGCCGAACGGGACGACCGCGGCGGCCCGGCCCGCGACGAGCGCGGCCGGGTGCCAGTCCGGCTCGCCGGCGGCTCGGGCGGACAGGGCAGCCACGTCATCTCGGCGCTCGCCGCCGCCGACGCACTCGCCGTGATCCCCGAGGCGCACGATACGCTGGACGCCGGCGCCGAAGTCGAGCTGTGGTGGCTCGACGCCTGATAGACCGACGCAACCTGGAGGATCGATGGCCCCGAAGCTCCCGCCCAGGTCCGAGCGCCGGCGGCTGACCCACGTCGACCGCAGCGGGCGGCCGCGGATGGTCGACGTGAGCGACAAGCCGGTCACTGCCCGGCGAGCGGTCGCGGAGGCGCTCGTCGCGGTGTCGCCCGAGACGATGAGCCTCGTCATCGACGGCGGCGGGCCCAAGGGCGACGTCCTCGGCGTCGCCGAGCTTGCGGGCGTCATGGGCGGCAAGCGGACGAGCGAGCTGATCCCGTTGTGCCACCCGATCCCGCTCACCGACCTCGTCGTCTCGGTGACGCCCGACCGCGCCGCCGGCGCGCTGCGGGTGCGGGCCGAAGCGGCCACGACCGCCCCGACCGGGGTCGAGATGGAGGCGCTGACCGCGGCATCGGTCGCGGCGCTTACGATCTACGACATGGTCAAGGGCGTCGAGCGGGGCGTCGAGATCCGCGGCGTGCGGCTCCTCTCGAAGAGCGGCGGCACGAGCGGCGACTGGCAGCGGCCGGGCGACGGCTCCACCGACGGGCCGTCGGAGCGCAAGCGTGGTGAGCGGGGCGCCGGTCGGATCACGGCCAAGCACCGGCCGCGCGCCTGATCGGTGGCGTGTCCGTGAGTGAGCCGCGGAGTGCCGCGCCCGGCCGATCCGCGCTCGTCCTGACCGCCAGCGACCGGAGCGCCGCGGGCACGCGCGAGGACGCGAGCGGCGCGGCACTCGAGGAGCGGCTCGTGGGGCTCGGCTTCCGGGTCGAGCGGCGCGTCGTCGCCGACGAGCAGGCGGTGATCGAGGCCGCGTTGCGCGAGGCCGCCGACCTGCACCCGCTCGTGATCACGACCGGCGGGACCGGCCTGACGCCCCGAGACGTGACGCCGCAGGCGACGCTCGCGGTTGTCGACTACGAGGTGCCGGGCCTGGCCGAGGCGATGCGGGCCGAGGGCCGCCGCCAGACGCCGATGGCCGACCTGAGCCGGGCGGTCGTCGGCGTGGCCGGTCGGTCGCTCGTCGTCAACGTTCCCGGCAGCCCGAAGGGCGCCCTCGAGTCGTTCGACGCGATCGCTCCGGTCCTCGACCACGCGCTCGAGACGCTCGCCGGTCCCCACGATCACGGATCCACCGCCACACCGACGGAGGGCTGATGTTCCCGGTCTTCGCTGACGTTCCCGGCTATCCGCTCGTCTTCCTGCTGTTCTGGGGAGCCGCCCTCGTGTTCGTCCTCGCGATGGCCCGCCACCTGCGGGTGTTCGCAGCGACGCGGCCGGCGATCGAGCAGCCGCGGCCGTTCGGCCGGATCGGGCGACGCTTCGCCGGCCTCGTCGAATACGCGCTCGTCCAGACGAAGATGTTCAAGGACTGGCGGGCGGGGCTGATGCACGCGGGGATCTTCTGGGGCTTTGTCCTGCTGACGATCGGCACCGCCAACATCGTCACCGGCGGCTTCATCGAGATGATCCTGTCGGCGCCGCTCGACGGGCTCCTGTGGGCGCTCATCAGCGCGATGCAGAACGTCGTCGCCGTCATCGTCCTGGCGGCGATCGGCTGGGCGTTCTGGCGGCGCCTCGTCTCGCGGCCGTCGCGCCTCACCTTCAACCGCGACGCGCTCGTGATCCTGGCGATGATCGGGGGCGTCGTCGCCACGGAGGTCCTCGCAGAGGCGCTCGAGTTCGCGATCCACGGCGACGAGCCCGGTGCGTTCGTCTCCGCGGCGCTCGCCGGGCCGCTCCGCGCGGCCGCGTCCCCGGATGTGCTCAACGTCCTGTTCGCGGTCGCCTGGTGGGGCCACATCGCGCTCGTCGCGGCATTCCTCGTCTACCTGCCGTTCAGCAAGCACCTCCACATCGCGACTGCCTTCCCGAACATCTGGTACCGCAAGCTCGCGCCGCGCGGCGAGCTGCCGGCCATGGATCTCGAGCGCGAGGACGCCACGTTCGGCCTGAAGTCGCTCCAGGACCTGGGCTGGAAGGACCTGCTTGACGGCTTCACCTGCACCGAATGCGGCCGCTGCCAGCAGGCCTGCCCGGCCTGGAACACGGGCAAGCCGCTCAACCCCAAGACGTTCATCATGGGCATCCGGGACATGGCCGGTGAGGCGGAGCACGGTCTGGATCTCATCCCGAATTCGCCCGCCGTCCGCGAGACGTACGGTCTCGGCGGGGCGGCGCCGGCGGCCGAGGCGATGGCCGCCCCGATCGTCGACGACGCGATTCCCTACGAGGCAGTCTGGGACTGTGTCACGTGCGGCGCCTGCGTCGAGGCGTGCCCGGTCCTGATCGAACACGTCGACAAGATCGTGGGATTGCGGCGGAACCTCGTCCTCGAGGAGTCGCGGTTCCCGCCGGAGCTTGCCGGGGCGTTCCGGGGCATGGAGGGCCAGGGCAACCCGTGGGGCCAGCCCGCGACCGCTCGGCTCGACTGGACGAAGAACCTCCCGTTCGAGGTGCCGACTGTCGCGTCGCTGGCGGCCGACGGCCGGCTCGACGAGCTCGAGGTGCTCTACTGGGTCGGCTGCGCAGCGGCGTTCGACGAACGCAACAAGCGGGTGGCCCAGGCCTTCGCCACGTGCCTGAACGCGGCCGGGATTCGTTTCGCCGTCCTGGGCCAGGAGGAGTCGTGTACCGGCGACCCGGCCCGCCGGATGGGCAACGACTACGTCTTCCAGATCCTCGCCTCGGGCAACGTCGAGACGCTGAACCGCTACGGGATGGGCGAGCGGACGATCGTCACCGCGTGTCCCCACTGCTTCAACACGATCGGCAACGAGTACGGCCAGCTCGGCGGGTCGTTCCGGGTCGTCCACCACTCGGTGTTCCTCCAGGGGCTCCTCGCCGACGGCCGGCTGCGGGTCGTCGACGGCGACGGGACGGGCGCAGCCGGCGCCGTCACGTTCCACGACTCGTGTTACATGGCCCGCTACAACAACGTGATCGCGGCGCCGCGGGACGTGCTCGGCTCGGTGCCCGGGATCGAGCTGCGGGAGATGGAGCGGTCCGGCCGCAACTCGTTCTGCTGCGGGGCCGGCGGCGGCCGGATGTGGATGGAGGAGACCCGCGGCACGCGGATCAACGCCGAGCGGACGCGCCAGGCACTCGAGACGGGCGCGTCCACGGTCGCAACGAGCTGTCCGTTCTGCATGACGATGATGAAGGACGGCCTCGCCGATGCGGCGTCGTCCGCGGGGAGTGGCGCGGCGGGGTCGGGCACGGATGGCGCAGCCCCCGGCACCGTGACCGCCCGCGACATCGCCGAGATCCTCGCCGACTCGCTCGCCCCCACCCAACCGTCGGGCCGCTCGCTGCCGGTGATCCAGTAGCGCTCCGGCGCCCGTGGGGAGCGAGCGGGAGCCCCGTCGCGGCGGGCGCCCGCCCCGCGATCCCGGCCGATTTCCACCGGGAGTGAACAGGATCGCAACCGATCGGACAGCGGCCGTCCCCGAGCCCGACCGGCTTCCTCTCTGATCGGAAAACGGCCCCGGTCGCGGGTGTCCGCGGGCACTCCGGCCACTCCAGGACGCCTTCGAGTCGCTGAGCCGTTCTGTGGGAGTGGAAAGCCGTGGCGCTGCGGCCGGCTGGCCGCCCGGATAAGCGTCCGATAAGCGCGGTCGTGTTGACTTCCGGCGCATGGCCACCTCGTCGGTCCAGCTCGCCGGACACCTGGGCCTCCGGGCGCGGGACGAGCGAACACGCCGCCGACTGTCGCTGCGCGAGGTCGCAGAGCGAGCGGGCCTCTCGGTCAGCTTCGTCCACGCCGTCGAGCACGGGAAGCCGGCCGGCCTCGCGGCGTACACGGCGATCGCGACGGCGCTCGGCCTCGAGCTCAGCTTCGATCTCGTCGATCCCCGCCGTCGCATGGGGGCGCGATCCGCTGAGGATCCCGTGCACGCGGCCATGGGTGAGGCGATTGCAGGTCGCCTGACGTCCTTCGAGTTCGCGGTCGCCCTCGACGACCCGTTCCAGCACTACCAGTTCGCGGGGCGAGCCGACGTCCTGGCCTGGTCCCTCGAGCAGCGATCACTGCTCCACGTCGAGGACCGGACCCGCTTCCCGAATCTCCAGGAAACATTCGGGAGCTACAACGTGAAACGGCGCTACCTGCCGTCGGTCGCGGCCGAGCGACTCTCGCTGCGTGGCGGCTGGGACGTCGTCACCCATGTCGTCGCGGCTCTCTGGTCGTCGGAGGTGATCCACGCGATCCGGCTGCATCCGGCGAGTTTCAGGGCCACGTGTCCGGACGGCGTCGACGCATTTGCTAGCTGGTGGTCGGGTCGACCTCCGACTCCACCGAGCGTCACGAGCTCGCTCGTCCTGTTCGATCCAGTTGGTGGGGGCCGATCGGATCGCCGCCGGTTCGTCGGGCTCGATCAGGTCGCCGCCGTCCGAGGCCGGTATCGCGGCTACGCCGACGCGTTGGAGGCGATCCGGGCGGGCGGCTGACGGCATCGCCACCGACTTCCTCTCCGAGAGAACGCGTCGGCGCCCCCCGCGGCGTCGCTGGGTCGTCCAGACGTGGGCGGACCCCGTGCTGGCCGGGCTGTTTCCGGTGGGGGAGAAAAGCGGTCGGGCTATCGCCGGTTTGGCGCCGATCGGCGGCGGATCCCGTTCGCTGCAGGAGGAAACGTGGCGGGTTGGCGGCTGCCGGGACCAAGGCTGCCGGGGCGCCAATGGGCCCGCTACCCGGGCAGGCGCGCCTTGCAGCTGATGCACTCCCGGTCGGTCCAGAGGTTGCCCATGCCGCAGTTCGGGCAGCGTTTCTCGCCCTCCGTCGAGACCGCGAACGGGCTCTCGCGGGTTGCGGCCTCGGTTTCGGCACGTTGTCTGCGCATGATCAGGAGCGTCGCGAACACGCCGACGAGCGCGGCGAGGACGAGAAACAGGAGCTGGGTCGACTGGTCCACCGGGCACGATCCTCCGCGGCTGGAGCCCGAACCCCCGGCGCCCGGACTCGCCGCCATGACAGCCTAGCCGGGCGCGGCACGCCGGGCAATGGATATCGCCCGGGCATGGGCGCGCGCACACGAACCGGCGAACATGGAGCCGCCTCTCGACGCTGCTACGATGACCGCGGTGTCCGAGCCCACGACCGCCAGCGCCGCCGCAACCTCCGGCGGCTACCGCCTGACCGAGGAGCAGCTGATGCTCCGCGACGCGGTCCGCGTCCTCGCCGACGAGCGGATCGCCCCCCGTGCGGCCGAGATCGACCGGACCGGCGAGTTCCCCTGGGACGTCAAGGAGCTGCTCGCGAGCCACGACATCCTCGGCCTGCCGTTCCCGGCCGAGTACGGCGGCCTCGGTGGCGAGCTGCTGACCGTGTGCCTCGCGATCGAGCAGATCAGCCGGGCCTGCGCCACGAGCGGCCTCATCCTCGCGGTCCACGAGCTCGGCGCGCTGCCGATCCTCCTGGCCGGCACCGACGAGCAGAAGCAGCGCTGGCTTCCCGACCTCGCCGCCGGCAGGACGCTCATCGCGTTCGCGCTCACCGAAGCCGAGGCCGGCAGCGACCCGGCCGCGACCCGGACCCGCGCCCGGCGCGACGGTGACGACTGGATCATCGACGGCGCGAAGCGCTTCATCAGCCAGGGCAGCGTCGCCGACCTCGTCACGGTCTTCGCGGTCACCGACGACAACGCAGACACGCCCCGCCGCCGCCGCCTGACCTGCTTCGTCGTCGAGAAGGACACGCAAGGCTTCGGTGTCGAGCGGATCGAACACAAGATGGGGATCCGCGGCTCGCCGACGGCCGAGCTGAGCTTCCGGGACGTCCGCGTCCCCGACGCCAATCGGATCGGCGGGGAAGGGGAGGGTTTCGCCCTCGCGATGCGAACGTTCGAGCGGAGCCGGCCGGGGATCGCCGCCCAGGCGGTCGGGATCGCACAGGGCGCCCTCGAGGTCGCCGCCCGCTACGCCACCGAGCGCAAGCAGTTCGGCCGGCCGATCGCCGAGTTCCAGATGGTCGGGGCGATGCTCGCCGACATGGACGCGTCGACCGAGGCCGCGCGCCAGCTGCTCTACAAGGCCTGCACGGAGATCGAAGCCGGCGCGACCGATGCCGCCCGCTGGGCGGCCATGTGTAAACTCGTCGCCGGTGACACGGCCATGCGCGTGACCACCGACGCCGTCCAGGTGCTCGGCGGCTACGGCTACATCGACGAGTTCCCCGTCGAGCGGATGATGCGCGACGCGAAGATCACCCAGCTCTACGAGGGAACTCAGCAGATCCAGCGCCTGGTCATCGCCCGGGCCCTCGCCGGCGCGGCGTCGCGCGGCTAGCGAGGCGGAGCCCACCGACCGTACGCCAACGAAGACGAGAGGAGCCCAGCCCGTCGTGCGCATCGTCGTCCTGGTCAAGCC
>DASTEU010000091.1:0-3595 GCA_035709325.1 Candidatus Limnocylindrales bacterium
CGCCCCGGGGCCGAGGAGGGCGCCGCCGCTGGTGCGCTGGTCGGCACCGCGGGCGCCGGGCCCGTGGGGCTGGTCGCCGGCGCCGCGGCCGGAGCCGCGGCGGGTGCCGCCGGCGAGGCGGCCGAGCCCGACGGGCCCGGCCACCGCGGTGCCGATCAGCGCGCCCGCGGCGGCGCCCTCCTCGGCCCCGGAGCGCGGGCTGTCGGCCTCGGGATCGCCGGTCGACTCGGTCGTCGGCGCCGGGCCGGTCGGGCCGTCCTGCCAGCGCTCGCGGAAGTCCCGCTCGCGATCGGTCATCGTGTCAACGGTCCGCGCGGCGCCGATCGCCGCGGTCGCCCTGACCGCTCGGCACGGTCTTCTTCGCCTTCTGGCGGCGGTCGCCGGCCTGCGCCCGGCCGGCATCGTCGGACTCCTTGAAACGGCCGCGCTCGTCACGGCGGACGAACCGCACGTCGCTCCCGGTGTCGATGCGCTCTCGCTCGTTCGGCATGGGTGCCTCCTTCTCGTCCGCCCACCCTAGGCGGCAGGACGTCACGCCGACCGGTCAGGCGCTCGAACGGCGTTGCACGCCGGTTGCAGGGCTGCGAGACACGTGCAACGGGGGGCGCGGCGGGCCGCCGGCGTTCACAGGGCCCGATCGGGCAGGCTGCGTCGATGACGTCCGAACCGGAGCGGGTCGGTCATCGCGGCCCGGCGTTCCGTTGCGTGCCCGAGAACGGGCCAGTGGAGCTCGATGCACTCGTCAGCGCCGACGGCGAGAACGACCGCTGGAACCGACCGGGCCAGCCGACGCTCTACCTCGCCCTGGACCCCGGCGTCGCCCTCGCCGAGGCCGGCCGCCACCAGCCGCCGTCAGACGAGAACGGGCCGGCCTGCCAGCGGCTGTTGCGCCTCGACGTGGTCGCGGCCGACCTCGTCGACCTGCGCGACCCGGCGTCTCTTGCGGCGCTCGGGATCGACGGCGCCCCGTGCGCCTTCCTGGTCCGGGAGCGGGCTCGGGGGCTCGCTTCGCGGCTCCGGTCGAGATCGGCGTCGGTCGCCGGGCTCATCGTGCCCTCTGCCGCGTTCCTCGACGATCCCTCGCGGGGCAACCTCGTGCTCTTCATGGAGCGGGCAGGCGAGGTGAGCGACGTCGTCCGGTCGTGGCGGCAGGTCGGCCGGCTGGCGGTCGCGGGCGCCTGACCCGGCCGGCGAGGCCTGGCGGCGATCGCCACGAACCGCTCCACGGCCTCCCGGTCGCGACGAGTGCTGTACTCTCGGCGGACATCCCTGAGGGGCGCGGGACCCGGACTGCACGTGCCGGGCGACCGCAGGCGAGTGGGCGCGACGCGCCGAGGAGCACCGGCCCCGGCGGCCGGAGAGGTGGACGATGGCGATCAGCACCGATGCCGGCCAGATGACGAGCGAGGAGATCGTTCGCCTCTCGCGCGAGCACACGTTCTTCTCGTGGTCCGCCCAGGGCGCGATCGACCCGATCGCGATCGACCGGGCCGAGGGCGTCTACCTCTACACGCCCGAGGGTCGCCGGATCCTCGACTTCAACAGCCAGCTGATGTCGGTCAACATCGGCCACGGCGACCGGCGGGTGATCGACGCGATCGCGGCCCAGGCGACGAAGCTCCAGTACGTCCAACCGGCCTTCGCGACCGAACCGCGGGCCCGCCTCGGCGCGAAGCTGGCGGAGATCCTTCCCGGCGACCTCGACAAGGTCTTCCTCACGCTCGGCGGCGCCGAGGCCGTCGAGAACGCGATCAAGCTGGCCCGAGCCTACACCGGTCGGACGAAGATTCTCGCCCGGTACCGCTCGTACCACGGCGCGACGCTCGGGGCGATGACGTTGACCGGCGACCCGCGGCGCTGGGCCAACGAGCCGGGCATCGTCGGGGTCGTCCGCTACCCGGATACCCACCGCTGGGGCGAGAAGGAGCCGCGGCCGGTCGAGGAGAGCCTCCAGGGGCTCGAGGACGTGATCCGCTACGAGGGCCCGCACACGATCGCCGCGGTCTTCCTCGAGACGATCGTCGGGACGAACGGCATCCTCATCCCGCCCGACGGCTACATCCAGGGCGTCCGCGAGATCTGCAACCGTCACGACATCCTGATGGTCGCCGACGAGGTCATGGCCGGCTTCGGCCGGACCGGGCGCTGGTTCGCGATCGACAACTGGGACACGGTGCCGGACCTGCTGACGATGGCCAAGGGCCTGACGTCGTCGTACCTGCCGCTCGGTGCGGTCGCGATGAACCACGAGATCGCGAAGCATTTCGATTCGGCCTTCTACTACGGCGGACTCACGTACTCGAGCCACGCGGTCAGCTGTGCCGCCGCGCTGGCGAACATCTCGGTCTACGAGGAGGACGGGCTGCTCGAGAACGCCCGCCGACTCGGGGCGGTGATGCGGCGTCACCACGAGGAGCTCTCCACACGGCATCCGTCGGTCGGCGCTCACCGCAACATCGGCCTGTTCGGGATCATCGACCTGGTCCGTTCGCGCGACCCGTTCACGCCGCTGACGCCGTTCAACGGAACCTCGGACGAGATGAAGGCGATCGGCAAGTTCTTCCGCGACAACGGGCTCTACACGATGATCGCCAACAACTCGATCCACACGAACCCGCCGCTCTGCATCACCGAGGACCAGCTGGCGGAGGGCTTCGAGGTCATCGACCGGGCCCTCGACATCGCCGACCGGGCGGTGGCGGGCCGGGGCTGAGGCGGCGTTCGGACGAGGCCCGATGGCGACGGCAGCCGCAGCCCGAACCTCGATCGCCAGGGAGCCCGCGACCGGCGGTCGCGGCTTCGGCCGGACGGCGCTCATCTACGTGGGCGTCCTCGTCGCGATCTTCCTGCTCTGGGAAGGCGCCAAGTTCCTCGGCGGCGTCCCCTGGCGGATGCCCGGTGCGCTGCCCGGTCCGAACAACCCGGCGATCTGGAACCCGCCGTTCCGCTGGGACTTCGCCAACGACCTGCGGCTGCCCCACATCTGGAACATCTTCATCGCCCTGGGCCAGCCGTTCCAGCGCGGCGCCGACGAGACGCTCGCCCAGTACCTCTTCGGGGCGGCGCTCTACACCTGGCGCGAGGCGGCGATCGGCTTCGCCCTTGGTGCGCTCCTCGGGCTCGTCCTCGCGACGACCTTCGTCCACTCCCGCCTGCTCGAGCGGGCGTTCGTCCCGTACGTCATCGCCAGCCAGACGGTGCCGATCATCGCCCTCGCCCCGATGATCGCGTTCGCGTTCGGCCAGAACGTGCTCGCGGTCGTGATCATCGCGACCTACCTGACGTTCTTCCCGGTCACGATCGCCATGATCCGCGGCCTGCGCTCGGTCGACCCGCGGGCGATCGAGCTCATGCGCTCCTACGCCGCCTCGCCGCGCCAGGTCTATCTGAAGGTTCGCCTGCCCGCGTCGCTCCCGTACCTCTTCACCGCCCTGAAGATTTCGGCCACCGCGAGCATCGTCGGGGCAATCATCGGCGAGGACGCGGGTTCGATTGACGAGGGTCTCGGGCGGGTGATCACGACGTTCAACCAGTACTACGCGACCGGCCCCGAGAAGCTCTGGACGGCGATCCTCGCCGCGGCGCTCGTCGGGAT
>DASTEU010000092.1:0-5151 GCA_035709325.1 Candidatus Limnocylindrales bacterium
GCCGGGCCGCCCAGCTCGGCGATCCGCCGGACGAACAGCTCGCCCTTGCGGTACTGCTCGAGCTTCACGTCCATCCCGGTCAGGCGCATGACGGCCCGCTCGAACGGCGATCGCCGCGCGTTGCGCCGCTCATGGAAGCGGCTGCTGATCCGTTCGACGTCGGGCACGAGGTCGCGTCCGACTTCGTCCATGACGTAGTCGCTGAACCCCTCGAGCAGGCTCATGACGGCCTGGGTCTCTCGGAAGAGGCGCCGCTGCTCGGGCGTCATCAGGCGCTCCATCCAGTGCTCCGCGCCGTCCTCGTCGGTCTCGCCGCGGATCGCCCGGCCGAGGCTCCGGAGCGCCTCGCGGCCGAGGCCGCTCGCCTCCCGGCTGAAGAGCCGGAGCTGTCGCTCGAGGCGCTCGGCGAGGTACGGCCGGAGCCAGGGATGGGCCTCGAACTCGAACGCGTGGGTCGTCTCGTGGAGGGCGATCCAGGTCCGGAACGGCCCGAGCGGGACGTCGAGCGCGCGGGCCGTCTGACGGATGTTCTCCTCGACGAAGAGCAGGCGCCCGGGGGTTGCCTCGGCCGACAGCAGGGCGAGATCGTACTGGCCGAGGACCTTGCCGCCCATGAAGCCGAGCAGGTAGCCGAGCTGGCGGGTCGTGACCCAGCGGTTGGCGAGGGCCATCGTCGCCTTGGCCAGGCCGCCGCCGGCCGGCATGACCTGGTCGAGAAGCTCTGCCTCGAGCGTGCCGATCAGCGATGCGAACGTCGCCACGTTGGCCCGGACCCAACCGGCCCGATCGACGACGTCGGCGCGCTCGACGATCCCCGGCAGCTCCGTCCCGAGCGCCGCCGAGAGGTGGGGCACGATGCGGTCCATCGCCGCGGCATAGTCGGCCTCGCTCGCCCGCAGCTCGTCCTTCGACAGCGCGCCGGGCGCCGACCGAAGGCGCTCGATCGCGAACGTTTCGGCCCGCCGCCAGTCGACAAGGCCCTGGCGGGCCGCCTTCTCGGCCCGCCGACCGAGGACGGTGGCCGCCGCCCCGAGCGCCGAGCCGACGAGGAAGCCCGCCTGCCAGAGGCGGTCGTCCCGCCAGGCCGGCCCGGCCGAGCCGCGCCCGGCGCGACCGCGCTCCCCCGAGCCGCCGCGCCCGCTCACGTCGCCGCCACCCCGAGGTCGATTCCCGCGACCTCCAGGAACGCGTCCCCGAACAGCCGCCGGGCGACGGCCCGGAACGCCTCGACGTCGCCGGTCGTGAGCTGGACGTGGGTCGCCGGGGTCGCCTCCTCGACGGGCCGCTCGTGGCCGGCGGCGCCCGGATCGGCGGCGGTGCCGCGGGTCGTGCCGGGCGTCTCGAGACCGTTGATCGCGAGCAGCTCGCTCAGCGCCGACGCCGTCGCGGTGGCGGAGTCGACGATCGCGACCCGGTCGCCGGCGACCCGGCCGATGACCGCGGCGAGGAGCGGGTAGTGGGTGCAGCCGAGGAGCAGCGTGTCGATCCGGGCCGACGGCGGCAATGGAAAGACGAACTCGCCGGCCGCGTCGCGTTCGCCGAAGAGCGGGGCGAGCGACTCGGTCACGATCGACTCGACGTCGGGGCCCGACAGGCGTCCCGACTCGACGAGCGGGACGAAGTCGGGCGTCGCGTGCTCGTAGACCTCGACCGCGGGGTTCTCGTCCTTGATCGCCGAGAAATAGGCATGCGACCGGACGGTCGCCGGCGTCGCGATGACCCCGACCCGCCGGTTGCGGGTCGTGAGGGCCGCGGTCACCGCCCCTGGCCGGACCACGCCGAGGATCGGCAGGTCGTAGCGGCGTCGGAAGTCGCCGAGGGCGACCGCGGTCGAGGTGTTGCAGGCGACGACGATCGCCTTGACGTCGCGCTCGACGAGCGCATCGAGCGACTGGGTCGAATAGGTCCGGACCTCGTCATCGGGCCGCGTGCCGTACGGCGCGCGGGCGTTGTCGCCGAGATAGACCGTCGATTCGTTCGGCGACCGGCGGAGGATCTCGCGGAGGACCGTCAGCCCGCCGACGCCCGAGTCGAAGACGCCGATCGGCCGCGGGTCGGACACCGCGCCCCGGCCTACCGCCGGCCCGCGACCGTCGCGGGAACGAGGCCGTGAGCGGCGAGCAGGTCCTGAGCGACACGGACGACGTCCTGGCTGATCGCAGCCGACGGGTTCGCCAGCACGAAGGGCACGCCCTGGTTGTTGCTCTGGACGACCAGGTGGCCGTCGGAAACGACCTGATGCTCGGGTACCCGACCGATCGCCCGCTCCAGGGCGCCCGGTTCGAGGCCGCCGGGCGAGTCGGCCCGGTTCACGAGGTAGCGCACCTTCGAGGCGGGATAACCGATCGCCCGGAAGGCGTCGGCCGCCGCGACGGTGTTGTGGATCGTCGTCGAGTCGTACGTCACGATCTCGACGATCGTGTCGCTCAGGTCGAGGAAGCCGAGGTTGATGTCGTTGAGCACCGACGACATGTCGATGACGATCGCGCCGTAGACCCGGCGCAGGAGCGAGACGACCTTGTCGACGTCGCGGCTCGTGATCATCTCGGCCATCTCGACCCGCGGCGGGGCGAGGAGGATGTCGATCCCCGACGGGTCCCGCCAGAGCACGTCCTGGAGGTCCGACTCGGCGACGCGGTCGGTCGGCAGATCGAGGATCGACGGCGCGTCGACCGGCACCTTGAGGAGCGCCCGCAGGTCGCCGAACTGCAGGCTGCCGTCGATGAGGACGGTCCGCTGGCCGAGCTGGCCGATCGCCACGGCGAGATTGAAGGCGAGGGTCGTCTTGCCGACGCCGCCCTTCGGCGCGAAGACCGAGAAGACCCGCGACGCGCCGGTCGTCGTCTGCGATTCGTGTTCCTTCCGCACGTTCGAGATTCGAGACATGAGATCGAAGCCGGAGAACGGCATCGCGAGCACGCCGTGGATGCCCTGCGATGGGTCGACCTCGACCGGGTTCTGGGGAACCGTGAGCACGATCACCGGCACGTTCAGGCCCGACTCGTGGATCTGGCGGACGAGCTGGAGGCCCTTCACCCGACCCTGGAGGAGGGCGTCGACCACGAGGACGTCGGGCCGGATCTCCTTGACCTGCCCGATGACCTTCGCGCCGTCCGACATGACGTCGAGCAGCTTCACCGCGGTCTGCGCGTTGAGCAGGCCGCGGATGTACTGCGCGACCTGCGGGACGTCCTCGACGAGGAGCAGGCGCGTCTGATCGGAGGATGCCATCGGGCCGAGTGTATCAAGCCGGGCGGTGCGCGCCGTCCGGGCCGGAAGTCCGGGTCGCAACATGCGCCGATCGACCCAGCCCCGTCGCTCGGCGTCGTCGGGTCAGCGGCGCTCGGCGATGAGGATGAGTCGATCGCTCTCGGGCCCGATCGGCTCCAGGCCGTAGCCGCCGGCGAGCGTCTCGACGGCGAGCCCCGCGCTCTCGGCGAAGTCCTGCAGCTCGCCCGCCGAGACGAGGCGGAGCGCGTCGTGGCGGATCCAGCGTCGCGTGGGGCCGCCCTGGCGGCCCTCCTCGAAGATCGACGTGAGATGGACGACACCCGTCGCGACGTCGTGCTGGGCCGCGGCGGTCTTCGTGACGAGCTCGCCGCTCTCGGGATCGGTCCGCTCGTATTCGAGGATGAGGCGCCCGTCGAAGCGGGCGAGGTCCTCGCCGTCGGGCAGCCAGATGTCGGCGACCGCGAGCCCGCCCGGGGCGAGGTGGCGGGCCAGCGTCCGGAACGCCTCGCGCTGGGCGTCACGGGTCGCGAGCAGGAAAAGCGAGTTGAGCGGGATGAACGCGAGGCCGAACGAGCCGGCGGCCGGCAGCTCGAGGCCGATCAGGTCGGCGACGACGAACTCGATCCGATCGCGGATCGCCGGACCAGCGGCCGCGGCCCGGCGACGTGCCCGCTCGAGCATCGCCGGGTCGATGTCGACCGCGGTGACGGAGCGCCCGGCGGCCGCGAGCGGAACCGCCAGCCGGCCCGTGCCCGCGGCCAGCTCGAGGATCGGCCGGCCGGTCCGGGCAGCGAGTGCGAGGTACAGATCGAGGTCGCCGGGATCCTCGACGAGGTCGAGGTCGTAGAGACGGGCCAGCGAACGCGCCGCCTCGTCGGCCGGTTCGGTCATCGGGCCCCGGCGTCGCGACCCGGCTCGAAGCGGACGGTCGCCCCGTCGCGGCGCTTGACGGCGAGGGCGCTGATCGCCTCGAGCGCCGCACGATTGGCGACCATCGCTGTCGCTTCGGCGTGGTCGTAGGGCGGCGAGACCTCGACGACGTCCATCCCGGCGAGCTCGACCGCGCCGACGACCCGGCGGACGGCGCGCAGCAGCTCACGGGGCAGGAGGCCGCCGGGCTCGGGCGTGCCGGTCCCGGGCGCCGAGCCGGGGTCGACGACGTCGATGTCGACGCTCAGGTAGATGGCCTCGGGGCCGTCGAGCGCCTCCGCGATCGCCTGGTCGACGACCGCTTCCGCGCCGCGCTCCTCGATCTCGGTCATGAAGTGGTAACGAAGCCCCTGCTCCTGCATCCACTCGAACGTCTCGACCGGCGGCCAGTAACCGCGCAGCCCGACCTGGACGAAGTTGCGCCCGGCGACCGCGCCGCTCTCGATGAGGCGGCGCATCGGCGTCCCGTGGCCGGCCAGGACGCCCCAGTCGTCCTTCGCGGTATCGGCATGGGCGTCGAAGTGGACGATCCCGATCGAGCCCGGCCGCCGGACCTCGGCGACGGCCGTCGCGGACGGCCACGTGATCGAGTGGTCGCCGCCGAGGACGATCGGGATCGCCCCGGTGCGGGCCACCTCGCGGACCTTGCGGTAGATGAGGGCGTGGGCCCGCTCGATCCACGCCGGCACGATGTTCGCGTCGCCGGCGTCGACGACCGTGAGGAGCTCGAACGGCTCGACGCCAAGCTGCAGCGAGTTGATCGAGCCCGACGTGTATTGGGCCTCGCGGATCGCCCGCGGGCCGAAGCGGGCACCCGGACGGTGGCTCACCGCGTCATCGAACGGCGCCCCGATCACCGCGACGTCGACGAGCCGGGCATGGAGCTCGCCCGGGTCGGTGACCCACGGCAGGTTCATGAACGTCGTCGGGCCGACGTAGGTCGGCAGCTCGAAGTCGCTGTACGTCTCGAAGTCGCGGTCCCAGCCGTTC
>DASTEU010000093.1:0-4934 GCA_035709325.1 Candidatus Limnocylindrales bacterium
CGCTTCGGGTACCAGGGCGACGCGCCGTTCGCCGGGCGCCGTCTCCCTGGCGACGCCGACCTTCATGGGCACCACCTGACTTGGGATGACGTGGGCGTGTGTCGTTGGATCGCCCGAAAGAATACCGGCCGCGCGAGGTCCATGTGACGGGCACCTGGGTTGCCGTTCGGTGACCGCCGTTCTGAAACGACGGTGCTATATGGCCCTTGCCAAACGGGTATTGACTTTGGGCAACATTCGGCCTATGTTGTTCCCACACCAAACAGACGTTGGCGACGCAAAACGTCGCCGGAGGAAGGACCCAGTCCCATGAACATCGCGATCATCGGCGCCGGCAATGTCGGCAAGGCGCTCGCCAGCTCGTTCAAGCGCGCCGGTCACGAGGTCACGATCTCGGCGGCGCACCCGGAGAACGCCACGGAGGCGGCTTCAAGGCTCGGCGCGAAGGCCGCCACCTCGAACAGGGAGGCCGTGTCGGCCGCCGACCTGGTCGTGCTCGCCGTTCCTGCGACCGCACTCGACTCGGTCGCCCGTGAGATCGAACCGAGAATCGCCGGCAAGGTCGTCGTCGACGTCACGAATCGCCCGACACCCGACCCGGCCGGCAAGCCGACGTCGGTCGCCGAGGAACTCCAGGAGAGGCTGCCCGAGGCCAGGGTCGTCAAGGCATTCAACACGGCGTTCGCGTCGCGCCAGGCCGAACCGGTCGTCAACGGCATTGCCGCCGACGGCTTCGTGGCCGCGGACGACGAGGGCGCCAAGAAGACGGTCCTCGACGCGGTCGCCTCGATCGGCTTCCGCCCCGTGGACGCCGGATCGCTCGCCGCGGCCCGCACGCTCGAGGGCATGGCCTGGCTGAACATCAGCCGGAACATGGCTGGCGGCACGTGGCAGGACGCCTGGATCCTCGTCGGGCCCGACTCGAGGAACTGAGCCCGCAGGCACGGATCGGCTGACCGAAAGGTCGCTGCAAGCCGGGTCGGCGGCGCCGCTGACCCGGCCGAGACCCGGCCGGTGGCACGCTCGGGGCGGAGGTGCCAGTGATGGCTGAACTCGAGACGAAGGATCGCAACCGGCTCCGCGACAGCTCGTTCGCCTGGATCGACAAGGATGGCGAGCGACACCTGCCGATCAACGACGAGTCCCACGTCCGGAACGCGATCTCGCGTTTCGGCCAGACCGACTTCGACGAGCCGGGCGCCAGGAAGCGGGCTGCCCGCAAGATCATGACGGCGGCCCGCAAGCATGGCATCGACGTGTCGGACGACGCCGACGTCGCCCGGGCCGCGAAGCGCTGACGAAGCCCATCCGCAACGCGCGAGCGCTGAGGCGCTCGCGTCGACGTCTCCTGGCCCGGATCGGTCAGCCGGCCGACCCCGCGACGACGATCAGCAACGTCAGGATATAGACGTGGGCGAGGGCGCCCCACACGATCGAGCCGGTCCGCCACGCCAGCCAGCCGTAGAGCATCCCGCCGAAGAACGTCGAGATGAGCTCGAGCTCGGGTTTGGTCAGGTGAGTGAACACGAACGGCAGGACGGCCACGAGGACACCGATCGGACCGATCGCCCGGACGAGCGCGAAGAGCAGGAACCCCCGGAAGAGGAACTCGGCCGGGACCAGATCGAGCAGGTTCGTCAGCAGAAGGTTTGGCAGCGGCTCGGCGCTTGGCGCGTAGTACGCCCGCGCGTCGGGCAGCGTCGCGAACCACAGGACGACCGGGGTCATGACGGCGCAGCCGGCGATCGCCAGCGATGCCCCGATCCGCCACTCCCCGAGCCGCAGGCCGTAGCGCCGCGGGTCGTCGCGGAATCCGGCGACGACGACGAGGAGCGGGACCGCCAGGAAGAGCGCTACCCGGTCGAGCGCCTGGAGCCGCTGCATCGCGGGGTTGCGGTCGTAGGCGATGAGCTCGTCGGGGATGAACGTGCGGCTGAAGTCGAAGATGACCGCGAACGTCATGACCGCCACCACGATCGTCGCCCGAAGCGGCAGCTGGAGGCCGGCGACGCGGACCGTCCGGCGGTCCGCGGGCGAAGGCGGGTACTCCGGCCCGTCGAAGAGCCGCCCGATTCCTGCCGCCAGCCGGTCGGTCAAGCGCTGTGTGCCGATCGGCGGACCGGGACTCCCTCGGGCAGCCGCGGGGTCGCCGCGTCGCCGCCCCCGCCCACGACGATCACTTCGGTGACAGGGCGGCGCGCATGGATGCGGGAGACCTCGTCCCCGAGGGGCTCCGCGGCCACGCCGGACCCGGTGGAGGCCGAAGCGGCGGGCACCGCGTGGCGCCAGACGCCGCCTTCGGACGAGATCCGGCGCTCGGTGGCCGACGTGATGACCCGCCCGACGTGACCCTCGGCCGCGGCGGCACGGAGCTCGGCGCCGAGCGACGCGTCGATGCTCGCACCGCCGGCCGAGACGACGCACACATGGGCCTTGGCCGGGTCCCCGGGGCGGCTCCGGAACGGTCGGTACTCGGAGCGTCGTTCGGCGAACCAGGCGGCGTCATGGTCGCGCGGTCCGCCCGCCCACAGGTCCGTCGCGTCGGCGATGGCCCGGCGGGCCTCGTCGTCGTACCGCTCGATCGAGGCGGCGTCGAGGCGACCCTCCGCGACGGCCTTTAGACGCTCGGCGCGGTACTGCTCGATCGACCGCTCGTCGCTGGCGTGCACCGCTTCCGGGCCGAGCGGGGCCAAGGCGTGTTTGCGGGCGAAATACGCCCTCGACCGCAGGAAGCGGTATCGGCTCAGGACGGTGGCGCCAGCGTCCCGATCCTCGTTGGCCAGCGCCTGGTGGTAGACGACCGGTTCGAGCGTCTCGACGATCACGTGGCCGGCAGACCGGAGCCGGATGGCCAGGTCGCCCTCCTCACCGCCGTACTCGAACGCCTCGTCGAAGCCACCCACCTCGATGAGCGCGCCGCGCCGATACGCCGAGTTGCCACCCGGCAGGATGACGAACCGGTCGGACCACGGGTTGGAGTACCACTCGCTCGGGTCGTGGTCGTCGATCCGCTGCGTCTCGCCGAGTCGATCGCCGACGAGGTGGAGGTGCTCGAGGGCGATCCCCGACCTCCGCCGGTACGGCCCGCCGACGCCGGCGACCGGACGGCGCAGGAGTGCCCCGATCAGCCGGCCGAGCCATTCCGGCTCCGGCAGCGTGTCGTCGTCGAGGAAGGCGACGACATCCCCACCCGCCGCGGCGACACCGAGGTTGCGAGCGGCAGCGATGTTCGTCTCGGGGCAGTCGACGACCTTGACGTCCGGCGCCTGGTCGGCGAGGAACGTCGCGGTCCCGTCCGAGGACGGGCCGTTGACGACGACGACCTCGAACGCCGGATGGTCCTGGGCACGGAGCAGCGTCAGCACCTCTGCGAGGGAGTCGACGCGGTTGTACGTGACGATGACGACGCTGACGGAGACGTCCTCGTCAGTCGCCTGCCGGCGCCTAGTGGCGTCGCTGCGTTCGGCCGGCTCCCCGGCGAGCTCGTGGCGGCGGAGCGCCATACCGGTTCGGCCGAGCGTCCCGAGGGCCTCGTCGAGCGCCGCGCGCACCTGGTCGAGGCTCGCCCGCAGGGCGCGGTTCTCGGCGGTGAGCGCGGCGACGCGGGCGTCGAGCGGACGGAGGATCCAGTGCCGGACGCGACGAAGTGGCGCCAGCAGGAGGTCGATGGGTGCCACGGCTCGGAATTATCGCAGTCGCTGCCGGTCACCCACCGTGCCCGTGGCGGCGGGCCGCGGCTGGTACGGTTCCGGCATGCACCTCCGGCACGTCGCGAAACGTGCGACGCAGTCCGTGTTCGGCGCCTTCGGGCTGGAGGTTCGGCGGCGACGGACGCCGCCTTCGCCCCGCCGCCCGGATCCTCACGCGACCCTCGGAGCGCACGTCGCGGCGCTCCTGGAGCGCGAGCGGGTCGACTGCGTCGTCGATGTCGGCGCGCACGAAGGCGGGTTCGGACGCCTCGTCCGCTCGAACGGCTGGACCGGCCGGATCGTCTCGTTCGAGCCGGTTGCCGCCTCGTTCGACCGGCTTGCCGCCGCCACGGCCGACGATCCACTCTGGTCCGTCAGCCGGATCGCCCTCGGCCGTGCGTCGGGCCGACGACGGATCAACGTCACCGGGGGAACGGTCTTCTCCTCGTTCCTCGAGCCGAGCGTCGCCGGGTCCGAGCTCTGGCCGGAGTGGATGGCACACGTGACGGACGAGGAAGTCGAGATCCGGCGCCTTGACGAGGTGCTCGGAGACGCGACCGGCGACCCGTCTCCGGAGCGGATCTTCCTGAAGGTCGACACCCAGGGCTTCGACCTCGAGGTGTTCGCCGGCGCCGCCGGGGTGCTCGATCGGATCGTCGGGCTGCAGTCCGAGCTTTCCCTACGGCCGATCTACGAGGGGATGCCGACCTACCTCGAGGCGCTACATGAGTTCCAGGCGGCCGGCTTCGCGATCACCGGGATCTACCCGGTCACGCGCGATCCGGAGTGGCGTGTCATCGAGTGCGACGCGGTGATGATCCGCGCCTGAGCCGCCCCTCGGCCACCAGGCGTGACCTCTACGCGCCGGCGAGGGCGCCCAACCGCTCGGTCAGCCGGAGGTTCTCTCGGTAGTCGATCGGCACCTCGACGAGCGACGGCCCGTCGACCTCGAGGGCGCGACGGAGTGTCGGCAGCAGCTCGGCCGCGGTCTCCGGCCGGAAGCCGGCGATGCCGAACGAGCGGGCGAACGCGACGAAATCGGGATTGCCGAACTCGACCCCGAACGGCCGGCCGAACTCGTTGCGCTGCTTCCAGTCGATGAGGCCGTAGCCGTCGTCCCGCCAGACGACGACGGTCACGTTCGTGCCGATCCGAACCGCGGTTTCGAGCTCCTGGCTGTTCATGAGGAAGCCGCCGTCGCCGCACAGCGCCACGACCTTGCGCTCGGGGTGGACGAGCTTCGCG
>DASTEU010000094.1:0-2903 GCA_035709325.1 Candidatus Limnocylindrales bacterium
CGGCGGCAACCACGTCATCCACTCGATGCGCCGCAACGTCGACATCACGATGATCATGTTCAACAACCGGATCTACGGGCTGACGAAGGGCCAGGCGAGCCCGACGTCCGAGTTCGGCAAGCGGACGAAGTCGACGCCGGCCGGCACGGTCGACACGCCGATCATGCCGCTCACGATCGCCCTTGCGGCCGAGGCGTCCTTCGTCGCCCGCTCGGTCGACACCCACACCGAGCACCTCCAGAAGACGCTCGAGCGGGCCGGCCGGCACCGCGGCTCGACGTTCGTCGAGGTCCTCCAGAACTGCAACATCTTCAACGACGGCGCGTGGCGCGACTTCACCGACCGCGAGGTCCGCGAGGACCGGATGCTCCAGCTCGAGCACGGCAAGCCGATGATCTTCGGGAAGGACCGGGACAAGGGGATCCGCCTCAACGGGCTCCACCCGGAGATCGTGACGATCGGCCAGAACGGGGTCACCGAGGCGGACCTGCTCGTCCACGACGAAGCGGCCGAGGAGCCGTACCTCGCCCTCATGCTCTCGCGGATGTTCTGGCCGGACTTCCCGGTGCCGGTCGGCGTCCTGCGGGCCGTTCCTCGGCCCACCCACGACCAGCTGGTCGAGCACCAGATCTCGGCTGCCGTCGCGGCCCAGGGCGAGGGCGACCTCGCGGGCACCCTCGCCAGTGGGGAGACCTGGACGGTCGAGTGATCCTCGAGCTTCGAGGGGGGCGGGAGGCATCGATGCGTTGTCCGCACTGCGGATTCGACAACCTGATGGGATCCGACATCTGCGACAACTGCGGCGCGGACCTCGCCGGTCGCGACACGCCCGAGCGGGCGACGGAGTACCGCGGCCCACTGCTCGGCGAGCACCTCGACGATCTCGGGGTCGCGGACCCGGAGATCGTCGACGCGGGCACGCGTGTCGCGGACGCCGTCAAGCTCATGCACGAGCGGACGACCGACTGCCTGCTCGTCGTCGAGGACGGCCGCCTCGTCGGGATCTTCACCGACCGGGACGCGGTGCTCAAGCTGGCCGGCCACGCCGTCGACGGGCGTCCGCTGGCCGAGCTCATGACGCGCGACCCGGTGGTCCTCCGCCACGACGATACGGTGGCGGTCGCGATCAACAAGATGGCGGTCGGCGGCTTCCGCCACATCCCGATCACCCGCGACGGCCGGCCGACCGGCGTCGTCTCGGCCCGCGACATCTTCCGGCACCTCGCCGAGAGCCTCGGCTGAGCCACGGACCGGACGACCGTGCGCGTCATCGTCCTGGCCGACGACCTGATCTGGTCGACCCGCCTGATCGAGCACGTCCGGGCGGCCGGTGGAGACGGCGCCCCGGTCCGCACGATCGGTGCCCTGTCCCAGGCCCTGCCGGCGGCTGACGCGGTCATCGTCGATCTGACCGCGCGAGCCTATGACGGCGTCGTCGCCGTGCGGAGGGCGGCGGAGGCCGGGCGACGGGTGCTCGCGGTCGGCCAGCACGACGATCACGAGCTGCGACGACGGGCCCTCGCCGCAGGCGCGGAGCATGTCTACGCCTATCGCAAGCTGTTCGAGGACGGGCCGGCCACGCTCGCCGCGTGGCTGACCCGCCCCGCGAGCGCCAGGAAGACGGCCCGGTGACGCTCGCCGCGCGACCGACGATCCCGGCCCGGACCTATGCCGCGCGGATCGCCCGGGCCGCGGAGGTCGCGGCTGAGCGGGGCATCGAGGCGCTTCTCATCGGCGTCGGGTCGGATCTGCGCTACCTGACCGGCTACGAGGCGATGCCGCTCGAGCGGCTGACGATGCTCGCCATCGTGCCGGGCGACGGCGGAACGCGGCTCTTCGTGCCCAGGCTCGAGGAACCGGCCGCGCGAGCCGGCTGCCGGACCGAGCTGTCGATCGAGACCTGGGAGGAGACCGACGATCCCCACGCCGCGGTCGCCGCGTTCGTGGTCAGCCGGCGGGAACACGGCGCGATCCGCGTCGGCGTCTCCGACGTGCTGCCGGCGATGCACCTACTCCGGCTCCAGCGGGCGCTTCCCGGCGCCGGCTTCGAGCTGGCCTCGGTCGTCCTGCGCGACCTCCGGATGGTCAAGGACCGCGACGAGGTCGCCCTCCTGCGCCTCGCCGCCAGGGCGGCCGATCGGGTCGTGGAGCAGATTGCGACAGGCCCGCTCGTCGGGCGGACCGAAGCCGACGTCGCCGACGAGGTCCGGCGCCGGCTCGTCGCCGAGGGCCACGACGAGGCCCACTTCGCGATCGTCGCGTCCGGCCCGAACGCCGCCTCCCCACACCACGACGCGTCCGATCGCGTCATCCGGGCGGGCGAGCCGGTCGTTCTCGACATCGGCGGCACGCTCGGCGGCTACGGCAGCGACATCACCAGGACGCTGTGGGTGACCGGCGACGATCCGGCGAACGGCCCCGACGAGGAGTTCCGCCACCTGTTCGGCGTCCTGCGGACCGCCCAGGAGCGGGCCACCGAGGCCGCCCGGCCGGGCGTCGCTTGCGAAGCGGTCGACGCCGTCGCCCGCGACCTCATCAGCGCCGAAGGCTACGGCGAGGCGTTCTTCCATCGAACCGGACACGGCATCGGCCTCGAGGGCCACGAGCACCCGTACCTCGTCGCCGGCAACCGCGAGCCGCTCGCCCCGGGCATGGCCTTCAGCATCGAGCCTGGGATTTATCTGGCCGGTCGGTACGGAGCCAGAATCGAGGACATCGTCGTCTGCGGCCCCGACGGCCCGATCGTGCTCAACGAGGCGTCGCGCGACCTCTGGATCGTCGACGGCTGAGGTGGAAGCCCCCGCCGGGCCGGCCGGCCGGGGCGGGTGAGAGACCGCCTGCGGTATCATCCTCTGAACGGTGTGCCTATCCGGCCACCCATCCGACACCGGATCACGATGCAT
>DASTEU010000095.1:0-2046 GCA_035709325.1 Candidatus Limnocylindrales bacterium
GCCGGCGATGACGAGGATCACGACGAGCGCGCAGGCGGCGGCCAGCCACGCGACGAGGATCATCGCGAGGGTCGTGACGCGGTTGGTCGCCTGGCGCTCGGGGCGGATGGCGTAGAGGGCGGCGATCGCCGTCGTCACGAGCGCCGCCACGATCGAGCGGCCCGCGACGACGAGCCAGGTGGCGAGATCGAGGGCCTCGGGGTCGGCCGCCCGGGACAGGGCGACCGGAACGCTCGAGGCGACGAGGCCCGTGGCGATGAGCGCGATCCAGGCGACCGCCGGCGTGCGCCGCCCGACGAGCAGCGCGAAGGACAGCAGGGCCGCGGCCGTGAGCGGAGGCACGTAGCCATCGGTCGTCGGAGGCGGGTCGGTGATCGACAGCAGGCCCGCGAGGACCACGAGGACCGCGGCCGCGGCGCCGGCAGCGACGAGCGGCCGGGGGAGTGGCGGCGGCGACGGGCTCACGACGGTCGCGCCCGCACGCGAACGGCCCCCGGCACCGAGTGCGCCGGCCGGTTCGACCGTCACGCCTCGTTCCCGACCCAGCCCTCGCGGACCGCGAGGAGTGCGAGCTCCGTCCGGCTCAGGAGGCCGTACCGTCCGTACAGGCGTCGGAGATGGCTCTCGACCGTCTTCACGCTGATCCCGAGGCCCATCGCGATCTCGTCGTTCGAGGCGCCCCGGGCGAGGAGGCGGATCGCCTCGAGCTCCCGGCCGCTCGGCCGCCTCGGCGCATCCCGAAGCGCCGCCAGCGTGGCGCCCGGAAAGCGGCTCTCGCCGCCTGCGACGGCGGCGACCGCCTCGAGGATCTCGTCGAGCTCCGCTGCCTTCGACAGGTAGCCGGCCGCACCGAGCTCGAAGGCGGCCCGCAGGAAGCTCGGCTGGTCGAAGCCGCTCAGGACGAGGATCCGCGGCCCGCCGGCCCGCCCGAACCGGCGGACGATCTCGAGCCCGCCGGCCTCGCCGTCGATCCAGACGTCGCAGAGCACGACCTCCGGGGCGGCCGCTTCGATCAGCCCGACGGCATCGGCGACGCTGGCCGCCCGACCGACGACCTCGATGTCGTCCCGGTCGGCAGCGGCCCGGGAGACGGCGGCCGCGATCGCGGGATGGTCGTCGACAATCGCGAGGCGGATCACGCAGCGAGCGTAGCGGGAGTTCCCCGCCGGGCCAAGCCGATGAATTCCCGCAATCACGGCGGCGGCGGGCGTCGCGGCGGCGGGCTCGCGGCGGTGGCGGACCTCGCGGAGGGCCGCCGTCGCGAATCGGGGCATACTGCACGCCGCAGTCATGAACACCCCGTACCCACGGATCGGCCGCCTCCTCGCCACGCTGTGCCTCGGCTTCGCCGTGGTCGCCTGCAGCGCGTTCGCGTCCGAGCCGGCGGCGACCGGCGCGCCCGGTTCGGCGGGCGCCTCGCCGGTCGGTTCGGCGCCGGGATCCGAAGCGGTCGACGGAGCGCTCCAGGGCGGCCCGACCGCCACCCCGGGCCCCAGCGTCACGCCCAGCTCGCGGGCGACGCCCCGTCCCGTCCCGTCGGCAACTGCTTCGCCGGCGGCGACGCCGGTCCCGACGCCGGTCCCCACGGCGACACCCGCCCCCGAGCCGTTCGCATTCAACCTCTACGAGCGAGGCGACTTCGTCCCCCAGTACACGTTCGAGTGGTGCGTCGGGGCCAGCCTCCAGATGGCGCTCCGAATCGTCGACCGGACCGACGACATGTCAAAGACGTACCAGCAGGAGCTGTGGGAGATGGCGCGCGACCGGTCCTTCAGCCCGTTCGGCGGGGCGAACCCGCGGGGCTGGACGGCCGCCCTCAACGACCTGGGGATCGGGCCGTACCGGCTCGTCTCGCTGCCGACTCTCGACGAGGCGGTCCGGGTCGCGGCCGAGGCGCTGCGGACTACCGAACGTCCGGTCGGTCTCGTGATGTGGCGCGGCCGACACGCCTGGGTGATGAGCGGCTTCGAATCGGTCGGCGACCCGGCGATCCACGACGACTTCCGGGTGACCGGCGTCCGCGTCCTCGATCCGCTCCACCCGCAC
>DASTEU010000096.1:0-5724 GCA_035709325.1 Candidatus Limnocylindrales bacterium
GACGGCTCGATGGTGGGGTAGATCTGGCGGATGACGAGCGCCCCGGCCAGGGCGAGGCCCAGCTCGCCGGCGAACACGACGAGCAGCCAGCGCTTGACGCCGATGCCCGGGGTAAGCCAGCGCCGCAGCTGGCTACCGGCCCCACTGTGCGGCCCCGGCCCGGCGCCCCCGCGGGCGCCGCTCACGGGCCTGCCCGCCGTCGGCTCACGTCCGTTCCAGCTCACGATGGAAGACCGCGACCGGCCCGAAGTCCTGCTCGCGCAACCATGCCGCGAGCGCCTCGGTCAAGGCGATCGAACGGTGGTAGCCACCGGTGCAACCGAGGGCGATCGTCAGGCGGGTCTTGCCCTCGGCGACGTAGGCCGGCAGCACGAAGCGCAGGAAGTCGTGGAGGTAGGTCAGAAACTCCTTCGCGACAGGCTGGCCGAGGACGTAGTCGCGAACGGCCTCGGTCAGGCCCGACAGCTGGCGCAGTTCCTCGATGTAGTAGGGGTTCTGCATGAAGCGGACGTCGAACACGAGGTCGGCCTCGAGCGGCACGCCGTACTTGAAGCCGAAGCTGATCAGCTGGATCGACAGCCGGTCGGGGTCCGAGGCGTCGCCGAGGCGGGTGAAGATCCGCTCCCGGAGTTCGCGGAGCGACAGGTCCGAGGTGTCGATCACGACATCCGCCTCGGTTCGGACCGGCTGCAGCCGCCGCCGCTCCTCCACGATCGAGGAGGCGATGCCCCGCTGGTCGGCGAGCGGGTGGCGGTGGCGCGTCTCGGAGAACCGCCGGATCAGGACCTCGTCGCGGGCCTCGAGGAAGAAGACCTGCGGCCGGATCCCGCGGCCCTCGAGGGCGCCGCGCATCGCACCGAATGCGACGGCGGCGTCGCCGGCCCGGACGTCGAGCACGATCGCGACCTTGTCGAACCGCTCGCGGTCGTCCGAGACGAGCTCGGCCAGCTCGGGCAGGAGCTCGCCCGGCAGGTTGTCGACGACGGTATAGCCGAGATCCTCGAAGAGCTTCGCGGCCGCCGTCTTGCCGCCGCCCGAGAGGCCGCTGAGGATGACGACGTGCTGCTCGGTCGAGGTCGTGGCCGCCGCGCCGTCCGCCGCCTGGGTCGCGAGACCGTCCTCGACGCCGGGCGCCGCGTCCGACACGCCGCTACCGCCCCGCCCGGCGGATCGCGAGGACCGTCAGCTCGAAGAGCCCGTACATCGTGCCGCCGAGCACGATCGGGCTGACGATGTCGCCGCCGGGTGTCGCCACCGCGGCGAAGACCGCGATCGCCAGAACCACGAAGCGTCGCGAGGAGCGCAGCCGGGCCGACGTTGCGATCCCGACCTTGGAGAGCGCATAGAGCACGATCGGGAACTCCATGACGAGCCCGAAGGCGAGGAACATCGTCGTCACGAAGTCGAAGTACGGGACGGCGGCGAGCGGTCCGGCGATGACGAACTCGTCGGTGAACTGGAGGAGGAAGGCGATCGCGAAGGGCAGGACGAACCAGGCGATCGCGACCCCGAGCCCGAAGAAGAAGAGGGCGAGGGGGATCCACGGCCGGAGCATCTTCCGCTCGCCGGCCGTGAGACCCGGCGACACGAACGCCCAGACCTGGTAGAGCAGGACCGGCATCGCGAGGATGATCCCGACCACGAGCGAGATCCGGAGTGTGATCGAGAACGCGTCGCCCGGCCCGAGGACCTGGACCTGGTCGGTCGGCAGCGGCAGGATCAGGATCTCGCGGATCTTCGGGGCGAGATAGAAGCCGACGACGCTGCCGATCGCGATCGCCCCGATCGACTTCGCGAGCCGCGTCCGGAGCTCGCCGAGGTGGTCGACGAGCGTCATGACCTTCTCGCCCTCGGGGGCGGCGGCTTCGGGGCCGGGCGCGGACGGACCCGATCCGGTCGGCGCGGGGACTCGTTCGGGCAGGCCGGCCTCGCGAAGGGCGTCGGCGTCCGTCATGCCGGGCTGGCGCCCTGCCGCCTAGCGGTGCGTCTCGGTCGTCGGCTCGCTCGCGGCCGGCTGGCTCCCGCCCGACGGCGGCGTTGCCGGCGGGATCGGCGAGGTGTCGATCTTCGTCACGTCCTGCACGTCGGACGAGGCCTTGCGGAACTCTCGGATGCTCTTGCCCAGGGCGGATCCGACGTCCGGCAGCTTGCCCGGACCGATGATCAGCAGCGCGATGACGAGGATGACGATGAGCTCCGGCGCTCCGATGTTGAAGGGCATCGTTGCCTGATCGACCTCGTGGATGGTGGCGCTCCGACCGATCGTCCGACCGGCCATGCTGCGCCGCCTAGGGTAGCACGGGCAGGCTTCGTGCCCACTCGCGGGCGGCCTCCGCGATCGCCTCGCCCGGATCGGCCGCCGGTTCGCCGGGCCGCGTTCGGTCCGGGCGGTTCCAGCCGCCGGCGATCCCCCGGCCGACGTTCACGAGCAGGCCGCCGCCGGGGCGGCCGGCTGCAAGCACCGCGGTCGCGGGCCCGTGGTCGAGCGCGGCTTCGATCTCGCCGCCCTGGGCCCCCACGCCCGGAACGAGGAAGGCCAGCCCCGGAGCAACGCGGCGGACCTCGCGGAGCTCGGCCGGGGCGGTTGCGCCGACGACGAGCCCGACGGTCCCGGGCCTCCCCCACTCGACCGCGCGGCGGGCGACGCGGAGGTAGAGCGGCTCGGCCGGCGCCGATGCCGACCCGGCCGGTGCCGGCGCCTCGTCAGTGGCCACGACGAGCGACTGGAGCTCGCCGGCGCCGGGGTTCGAGGTGCGGCAGAGGACGTAGGCGAAGCGGTCGAGCCGCTCGAGGAGCGGCGCGACGGCCTCGCCGCCGAGGTACGGGTTCACCGTGATCGCGTCGGCGCCGAGCCCGTCGAACAGGGCAACCGCCTGGCGGGCCGCGGTCGAGCCGATGTCGCCGCGCTTCGCGTCCACGACGACCGGGACCTCGGCCGGGATCGCAGCCCGGAGCCGCTCGAGAGCCGCCAGCCCGGCCGATCCGTAGGCCTCATAGAACGCGAGATTCGGCTTGACGGCGGAAACGTACGGGAGGGCCGCCTCGACGACGAGCCGGGCGAACGCCTCGATGCCGCCGACGTCGGCGCCGAATCCGGGCGGCAGCGACGCCGGGTCCGGGTCCAGCCCGAGACAGAGCACGGTTCCCGTGGCCGCCGAGCGATCTGCGAGCCGGTCGAGGTAGGCGGGGCGTTCGCGAGGGGTGGCGCTCGCGGTCACGGAGCGGCCGACGCCGGTCCGGACGGGCCCTCCGGGCTGACGCTCGGCGGCGGCGACGGAGTCGGATCCGGCAGCTCCGAGGGCGGCACGAACCAGGCCGATCGCGACGCCGCGTCGAGGCCCGAGACGTTCGTGAGCGCGACCGTCTCGGCCACCGTCCAGCGTCCCGTCTCGCCTTCGAGGCGGGCCATTTTGAGGTCGACGATCGTTCCCTGCAGGTGGAGGTAGGCGATCGCGTCGCCGGCCGGCGACCAGACCGGAGAGAACGAGGCGTCGTCGTCGGTGACACGCAGGAGCTCCGCACCGGTCGTCCCGTCCAGGATCACGACGTCGGTGCCGAAGCTGTCGGTCCGCGTCGCCGCGAGGTAGTTCGTGTCGGGCGACCAGGCGGGCGAGAGGTAGCCCGGCCCGGTGATCGTGAACGAGCGCCCGTTCTCGGGGTTGTACTTGAGGATCTGCGGCGCGCCGCGGCTGCCCTCCCGGCCGTTCTTGACGAACGCAACGTACCGCCCGAGCGGCTCCCACGCCGGGTCCTGGTGGCCGAGGCCGCTCGACTGGGCGACGTCGATCCGCGTGAACTCCTTCGTCTCGGGGTCGAGGAAGTGGAGGACGACGCCCTCTCCCGGGGCGGTGATGTCGGTCGTGAGGGCGATCGTGCCGCCGTCGGGCGAGACGACCGGCTGGCGCATCCAGGCGAACCACTGGTTGTTGCCCGAGCGGATCCGCCCGCTCACGACCTGCTCCGGGACGCTGGAGCCGTCGGCCGGGACGCTGGCCACTTCCGGCGTGACCAGGTCGTACCACGTCCGCCGACCGTCGACCGGCCAGAGCGCCTTGCCGACCGTCTCGCGGATGAAGTAGACCGTCTCGCCGTCGAACGAGAAGCTCGGCATGGAGTCGCGGCCCGAGTCGGTCAGCTGGCGGACGTCGTCCGCGGTCTGGACCCAGATGTTGCCGGACTTGGCGTAGACGAGCGACCCGGGGAACGACGCCTCGGGCTCCGGGATCACGACGTTCGAGGGCGCCGGCGTCCGGACCGGACCGGGGCCGCCGTTGCCGTTGCGCGAGCCGCCCCCGATCGGCAGCTGGCCGTTCATGAGGTTGACGGTCACGACGGCGACGAGCACCAGGGCGACCGCGGCGACGACCGGGCCGATGTAGTTCGCGGCCGGCCCGAGGCCGTACGGATCACGCGACGAGCGGCTCACCCGCGTCGTCCGCGGCGCTCCGGCGCGGCGGGTCACGCCCGCGTCCCGGCCAGCGAGAGCCCGTCGCCAGTCGGGTCGATCCCACCCCCGGCCGTGGCGACCGGCAGGCCGAGGAGGGCGGCGGCCTCCGGGTGACTACCCGACGTCGCGACGTCGCGGATCTCGACCTGGAGCGACTCGAAGCCGCCGAAGCGGCGGCTCGTGAGGCGGCCCACGACGTCGACCCGGTCGCCCTCGTGAACCGTCGTCGCCAGATCCGGCCGGCCGAACGCGATGCCGTCGAGGACGTCGAGGCGCCGCTTCAGCGTCAGCTGGCTGTGACCGCCGGTCGCCTCGCGGCTCCGGGTGACGGTCAGGCCGAGGATCGCGACGAGCGGCTCCGGATTGCCCGGCCCGCACGGGGCGAGGCGGGCGAGGCCGTGGTGGAGCGGGTAGTCGACCTCCGCCGCGGGCAACGCCAGGTCGATCGACACGGTCCGCCGTGGATCGGCGGGCACCGCGCTCGCGGAGAGCGCCTCGAAACGCTCGACGAAGGCGGGCCAGCGCTCGGTCGGGATCTCGAAGCCGGCGGCACCGGCGTGGCCGCCGTGGCGCGTGAAGAGGTCGGCGCAGGCCTCGAGGGCGGCACCGAGATCGAGCGTGCCGTCGCTCCGGCACGACGCCCGGACGACGTCACCGAGCTCGGCGCCCACGATCGCCGGTCGGCCGAGCTCCTCGACGAGCCGCGAGGCGACGAGCCCGACGATCCCGACCGGCCACGGGCCGCGGACGATCGTCGCGGGCCGGTCCGGCGGCACGGGGACCACCTGCCCGGCGACGGCCGCCTGGCCCGACCCGGCCGCCGCGGCCGACCCGGCCGCCGGTGTCGGCGGTGGCGGCGGCACGCCTGCCAGCCGGGCCCGCGCCTCGGCGATCGCCTGCTTCGTGAGGTCGCGCCGGTTCAGGTTCGCCGCCTCGAGCTCCGCGGCGAATGCGGCGGCCTCCGCGGGATCCTCGGCGAGCAGCAGCCGGGCGGCGACCATCGCCTCCCCGACGCGGCCCGCGGCGTTGATCCGGGGCGCGACGGCGAAGCCGAGCGTCTCGACGTCGACCGACGCCGGCGCCACCCCGGCCGAGGCGAGCAGCGCCGCGATCCCGGGCCGGGGAGCGGTCCGGATGCGCTCGAGTCCGAGACGGACGATCGCCCGCGTCTCTCCGAGGATCGGCACGACGTCGGCCACGCTGCCGACCGTCGCGAGGTCGCTGAGGTCGAGCGCGGCTTCGGGCCCGCCCGGCTCGTCGGCGAGGAGGAGCTGGGC
>DASTEU010000097.1:0-2905 GCA_035709325.1 Candidatus Limnocylindrales bacterium
CTTCCTCGTCATGAACGGCGACATCCTGACCGACCTCGACTTCGCCGACCTCCTCCGCGGCCACGCCGCGGGCAGCGCACCGTTGACGATCGGGACCTACCGCCGCGACGTGAAGATCGACTACGGCGTGCTCGAGGTGGACGGAGACCGGATCGTCGGCTTCCAGGAGAAGCCGGTCCTCGACTACTCGGTCAGCATGGGCGTCTACGGCCTGTCGCGGACCACGCTCGAGCGCTACGAGGCCGGGCGGCCGCTCGGCTTCGACCAGCTCGTTCTCGATCTGCTCGCCCGCGGCGAGCACCCGGCGAGCTACCCGTTCAGCGGTCATTGGCTCGACATCGGGCGGCCCGAGGACTACGACCGGGCCAACAGCGACATCGACCTCATCCGGCCGACCTTCCTGCCCGAGGCGTGAGCCCGGGGCGGCTCCTGGTGGTCGGCGCCGGCGGATTCCTCGGAACGCACGTCCGGCGCGCGCTCGCCGCCGCGGCCTGGGACGACGTCACGTTCGTCTCGGGTTCCGAAGCCGCGCCGGCCGGCGCGGCTGCGGCGGACGGCGGAACCGGCCGGTGGCACCGGCTGGACCTCGCGACCGCCGATCGGACGGCGCTGGCCCCGATCATCGCTGCCGAGCGACCCGTGGCGATCGTCAACTGCAGCGGCACGACCCGCGGCGATGCCGCCCGACTCGTCCGCGGCAACGTCGTCCTCGTCGGCGAGCTGCTCGCGGCCGCGGCCGATGCCGCGCGCGGAGCCCGGTTCGTTCAGCTCGGGTCGTCGGCCGAGTACGGGGCGGTCGAGCCGGGGACGGCGATCGACGAGGCGACGCCCGCGAACCCGCTCGCGACGTACGGCGTCACGAAGCTGGCCGGAACCGAACTGGCGCTCGCGGCCGGCCGAACCGGGGCGGTCGACGCGGTCGTGCTCCGGGTCTTCAACCCGATCGGCGGCGGCATGACGCCGAGTTCGCTTCCGGGCCGCGCCGCCGCCGTGCTGCGCGGGGCGCTCGCTGCGGGCGAGCGACGGATCGCCCTGGGCTCCCTCGAGGACCACCGCGACTTCGTCGACGTCGGCGACGTGGCGGAGGCAGTGGTGGCTGCCGCCGCGGCGCCGGAACGCCTTGGACCGCGGATCCTCAACGTCGGCAGCGGCCGCGCCACGCGGGCGCGGGAGCTCGTCGCCCAGCTGGCGGCCGTCGCGGGGTTCGACGGCGAGATCGCCGAGGACCAGGCGTCCTCGCCGCGATCGTCGGCCGTGCCGTGGCAGCAGGCCGACATCTCGTCGATCGCCTCGACCCTGGGCTGGCGTCCGCGGCGCACCCTCGCCCAGGCGGTCGAAGCGGTCTGGCGGGACGCCGAAGCCGCGGCTCGGCGCTGAGCGGCGGCTCCTCGCTGAGCGGCGGCTCCCCGCGAGGCCTGGCCAGCTCAGACCAGCGCGCGATACGCGGCGATCAGCCGCGGCACCTCGTCCTCCCAGACGATGCTCGCCACCCGGGCCCGAGCCCGTTCCGGATCCTCCGGTCGCTTCGCCGCCCGCACGATCGCGACCGCCAGCTCGTCGATCGAGGGGTCCCGAGGGACGACTTCGCCGACGTCCGCATCGACCCACTCGAGGGCACCGGGGATCGCGTTCACGACCGGCACGAGCCCCGCGGCGAACGCGTCCATCAGGGCCGCGCTGGTGGCGTCGCTCGTCGGCGACGAGATCATGATCCGGGCCCGGAGGAGCGTGTCCTGCAGCTGGTCATAGGGCAGGACGCCGACGAAGTCGATCGTCGGGTCGTCACCCGCGGCCGCATGGACGCGTTCGGCCTCGCTGCCGACGTGGGTGACGACGATTCGCCAGCCATCGAGCGCGTCGGGGTCCATGTCGCGTGCCCGGCGCCAGGCGGCGACCACGAGATCGACCCGCATGTTCGGCTCCATCCGGCGCGTGCTGAGGGCGAGCCGCTCCGCATGGCGGGGGCTCTCGAGGAGGTGCCGCTCCGGGCCCCACACGAAGCGATGGATCCGGGCGCCCGGCGCCAGCCGCTCGATGACCTCGCGGAGGCTCGCGCTGTTGTGGGTCACGACGTCGGCCCGCCGGAGGGTCAACGTCGCGAGCCACTTCTTGATCCGCGACCGGCCCGGCGCGACGAGCAGGTCCGACCCGAGCGCCGACTGGACGACCCGGGGCCGCGTCCCCGTCGGGCGGACGAGGGTCGTGGCGAGCGCGGTCATCAGGCCGTAGCTCGACACGAACGAGGCGTGGACGAGATCCGGCCGGAGCCGCCGGATCAACCGGGCGAGCGCCGGGATCGCGAAGAGGTAGCGCCGGTCGCGGGCCGGCGGCATCGTCCCGAGCCTGTGGATCCGGACGTCCGGGATCGGGTCGCCCTCGAAACACGCCAGGTCGACGCGCAGACCACGATCGGCGAGGGCCGCGGCGAGCCGGCGGACGTGGATGTTCTCGCCGTCACCGACGAGGAGAACGTGGAGGCGCTCGACGGGCGGGTCCTGGGCGGGCGGGTCCTGGGCGGCCGGAGACTGCTCCCCCGCCTGCGGATCGGCCGTCGCCACCCTACGCCGACTCGGCCTGCTCGGCGAGCCACTCCTCGTAGTTCGTCTCGTCGACGCCCTTGTCGATCTCGGTCTTCGTGAGGAGCAGCGGCATCCGGCCGTTGCGGATCGTCTCCTCGGTGATGATGCACTTGCGGATGTCGGTCCGCTCCGGGATGTCGTACATCACCTCGAGGAGCGACTCCTCGACGATCGAGCGGAGCGCTCGGGCGCCGGTCTTGCGATCGAGGGCGACCTCGGCGGCCGCCTTGAGGGCGCTCGGCGTGAAGGCCAGCTCGACCTTGTCGAGCGAGAGGAACTTCTGGAACTGACGGGTGACCGCGTTCTTCGGCTCGGTCAGGACGCGG
>DASTEU010000098.1:0-3773 GCA_035709325.1 Candidatus Limnocylindrales bacterium
CTCGGTGTCGAGGAGGGCGGGGTCGGTCGGCGGTGGCTCCGGGGGCCGGGCGGCCGGCCGGGCGCGGCGTGTCGTCGCTCCCGTCACGCTCCTACTCGGCCGAGATGAGGTAGCGATAGTGGGGCTGCCCGCCGTGAACCACCTCGACCTCGACGCCGGCCTTGTCGCCGATCCGCCGGGCGATCGCCTCGGCCTCGGCGAGCGTCGCCTCGGCGCCGTAGTAGAGCGTCACGAGCTCGAAGCCGGGCTCGAACGCGGCGATCGCCGCGAGCACGGCCTTGTCGCGATTGCCGTCCACTGCGACGAGTCCGTCGTCCGGATCGAGCACGATCGTCTGGCCCTGCTTGACCTTGCGTCCGGCGATCGTCGCGTTGCGGACCGCCTCGGTCACCTGGACGCTCTGGATGCTCCGGCTGGCGGCGGTCATCGGGCCGGCATTCGCGGCCGCGTCGAGGGTCGGGTCGAGGGCGAGCAGCGCCGCGATCCCCTCGGCGGCGTTGCGAGTCGGGACGACCACGATCCGCTTGTCTTCGCAGACCTGGGCCGCCTGCTCCGCGGCGAGTCGCACGTTCGGGTTGTTCGGCAGGAGGACGACCTCGCGGGCCTTCGCGAGGCGGGCGACCCGGAGGAGGTCGCCGGTGCTCGGATTTGCCGACTGGCCGCCGCGCAGGATCTGGTCGACCCCGAAGTCCTCGTAGACCCGGGCCAGACCGTCGCCGGCGACGACCGCCACGATCGCCGGTCCCGGCCGCAGTTCGGTGTCGGGCGAGCTGCCGTTCGTCGAGCTCGGGGCGCCGGCCGCGGTCGCGCCGTCCGACTCGGCGGGAGGGGGTTCGGCGGCGTCCGTCTCGCCGGAAAGCGCCCCGGTGAACGCCGACGCCCGGGCCTCGCGCACGTCGCGTGCTTGGTTGTCGAGGTTCTCGACGCTGATGCGGCTCAGCGTGCCCTTGGTCAGCCCGAACCCGATGACCTCGTCGGGCCGCTCGTTGTGGACGTGGATCTTGAGCGCCCGGCTGTCGCCCGCGACGAGGACCGACTCCCCGATCGACTCGAGATGGTCCCGGATCGCGTCGACGTCGAGCTGGTGACCCGGACGGGCCTGGAGCAGGTACATCGTCTCGTAGCCGAAGCCTTCGTCGGCGTGGGCGACGAGGGCCGAGGGCCGGGCCGCCGCCGTTGCGCCGCCGGCCCGGACGGGGGCTCGGCCGACGAGATGAAGCAGGGCTCCCTGGAAGAGGCGGTAGAGGCCCTGGCCGCCGGCGTCGACGACGCCCGATTCGCGCAGGATCGCGAGAAGCGACGGGGTCCGGGCCACCGAGCGCTCGGCCGCCTCGAGGGTCGCCGTGAGAACCGACTCGATGTCGTTCGACTCCTCCGCGGCGACGACCGCCGCCTCGGCCGACTCGCGGATCACCGTGAGGATCGTCCCCTCGACCGGGCGGGTGACCGCGCCGTACGCGGTCCGCGCACCCTGGCTCAGGGCATGCGCGAGATCGAGCCCGTTGAATCGGGACTTGCCGCCGAGCGCCTCCGACATGCCCCGGAAGATCTGACTCGTGATGACGCCGGAATTGCCCCGGGCACCCATGAGCGCCCCGAAGCTGATCGCGCCGGCGATCCGCTCGCTCGTGACGTCCGTGACGGCCTCGGCCTCGTCGAGCGCCGCCTTCACGGTCGCATACATGTTCGAGCCGGTGTCGCCGTCGGGTACCGGGTAGACGTTGAGGCCGTTGATCTCGTCGATGTGGGCCTCGAGATTGTCGACCGCGGCGCGGAAGGTACCGAGGAGCCCGGCCCCGTCGCAGGAGCGGCGGGCCATCAACCGACGTCCGTGCCGCTCGCCGCCAGGTCGTCGGCGCCGACGGCGGCCGGGTCGCGCGTCGGCGGGGCGGCCGGCAGGTCGCCGGGTCGGTAGCGGAGCCCGTCGACGTGGATCGTGAGCCGCTCGACCTCGCGGCCGAGCGCCCGGCGGATCGCGTACCGGACGGCCGAGTCGACCTGGCGGGCGACCTCCGCCACCGGCACGCCATAGGCGACCGTCAGGTCGAGATCGATCGTGAGGCCGCCGCTCGGCGGCGGCGGCGCATCGGCCGCGCCGGGTTCGACGCTCACGGCGGCGGCGCCGCCGAGCGTGACCCGGATTCCGGGATGCGTCAGGCCGAGCCGTTCGAGCAGGTGGCCGAACACGCCCCCGGCGAAGCCGGTCACGCCGTAGGACCCGAGCGTGGCGGTCCGGACCATGTCCACGACGGCGCGCCGGGTGACGATCGATCGACCGGGCGTCGGGCTTGTGGGCACGCGGGCGGCAACCTCCGGTGGCTCGGTGGCGATGGACGTCTGGCGGGTCCCGCGAAGTCGGTGCTATCATACCGCCCCGCTCGGGCCGTTCAGGCTGAGCTCCCTGTGAATCACGTCTTCCGAGGACCAGCATGGCCCGCTCCTGCGCGATCTGCGGCAAGGTGTCGATGGGCGGCTTCAATCCCCAGTCGTCGGGGATGAACCGCGTCCGCGCTCACCGCCGCTACCACCCCAACCTCCAGCTGTTCACCGTCGTCCAGAAGGGCGTGCCCGTGAAGGCCCTTGTCTGCACGCGCTGTCGCCGGAGCTCCCTCAAGAGCGCCAAGTAACCCGACGGCCCGGCCGGCCGTCGTCCGGGCCCGCGGGACGGGGCCTCACCGGGCGTCGGTGTCGAGCCAGATCGTGAACGGTCCCTCGTTGACGAGCTCGACCGCCATCACGTCGCCGAAGCGCCCGGTCGCGGTCTCGACGCCGAGCGCCTGCAGCGCGCCGACGAACCGCCCGTAGAGCCGCTCCGCCAGCTCCGGGCCCGCGGCGCCGGTGAATCCCGGACGGCGCCCCCGCCGCGTGTCCGCGTAGAGCGTGAACTGGGAAACGACGAGGGCCGCGCCGCCCACGTCGCGCAGCGACAAATTCGTCCGGCCGTCCGCGTCGTCGAAGATCCGCAGCTCGGCGACCCGCCGCGCGAGCGCGGCGGCGACCGCCTCGTCGTCGTCCGGCCCGACGCCGAGCAGGACGACCAGTCCGGGTCCGATCTCGCCGACCGTCGCGCCGTCGATCCGGACGCGGGCTCCGGTCGTCCGCTGGAGCAGCGCGCGCACGCCCGTCAGACCTTCGGCGGCTCGGCCCAGCCGTGCTCGCGCGCGTACTCCTCGCGCCACCGCTCCGCTGCCGCCTCGTAGCGTGCGCGGTCGGCCGCGTGACGCTCGACGACGACCTCCTCGACGGTCGCCGGGACCATGAGGTCGTAATCGCGGACGCCGTCGGGGTTGAACCGGCCGGAGCCTCGGAGCGGGATCACCGGCACGCCGCCGGCCTCGATCTCGCGCATGAAGTCCCAGGCGAGGTGTTTGGGCAGCTGGGCGAACGTGACCATCTTGTCGCGCGGGATCGGCGGCTTGCCGTCGTTGAGGCGGTACTGGTAACCCTCGTCGGCGAGCGCCTTCACGAGCCGGATCTCGCGGCCCATGTCGTGGCCCTTGATCCAGAGCGCCGAGCCGACGACGAGGATGTCGACGCCGAGCCCGCCGACGAGCTCGGCCGACTCGCGGTTGACCCCGCCGTCGACGTGGACCTCGGCACCGTGGACCTTGTGGGCGAGGTAGGCCCGGGCCGCGAGCAGCTTCTCCATGGCGACGTCGCGCATGAAGGACTGGCCGCCGAAGCCGGGCTCGACCGTCATCACGAGGACGATGTCGAGCAGGTGCTGGTACGGCTCGAGGGCGCTGAGCGGCGTCGCCGGCCGCACGGCCAGG
>DASTEU010000099.1:0-12658 GCA_035709325.1 Candidatus Limnocylindrales bacterium
GCTTGCCGGTGAAGAAGGGGTGGCAGTTCGAGCAGACATCGACGCGGAGCTCGGGACGGGTCGAACCCACCGTCCACTCGAGGCCGCACGAGCCGCAGTGGACCTTGGCCTCGTAGTACTTGGGATGAATGTCGGGCTTCACGGGAGCGGTTCTCCTCAGACGCCTTCCGAGCAGGGTCCGTGCCCCGCCGGTGGTCGCCGGCTGCGGTTCTGGATCAGGCCTCGGCGGCTGCCGTGGCGGTTTTCGGGGTTCGTCGCGTCGTCGGCGCCTTCGCCACGGGGGCTTCGGCCTTCGGCGAGTCGAGGGCGATGACGCGGATGCGCTTCTTGGACTTCGTCGCGTGTTCGAACCGGACGTGGCCGGTCGTCGTCGCGTACACGGTGTAGTCGCGGCCGATGCCGGCACCCGTCCCGGCGAGGAACGTCTGGCCGCGCTGGCGGACGATGATCGATCCGGCCGGTACGAGCTGGCCGTCGCCGGCCTTGACGCCGAGTCGCTGGCCGGCGCTGTCGCGGCCGTTCTTCGAGCTGGAGCCGGCCTTCTTGTGTGCCATTGCAGTTACTCGTCCTTCTTCGCGCGGGTGGTCTTCTTCGGGGCGGGCGTGTCGGCCTTCCCGGCGTCGGCCTCTTTCGCATCGGCCTTCGCGGGCTTGGCGTCGTCGGCCTTCGCGTCAGCCTTCGCGTCGGCCTTCGCGGCCGCGGCCTTCGTCCGGGTCGTCGTCTTCTTCGCCGGCTCGTCGGCTTTGGCCTCGTCTTCGGCCTTCGCCTCGGCGGCGGCCTTCGGCTTGGCGGGCGCCTTCTTCGGCTTCTCGGCTGCGGCACCCTTCGCCAACTTGGCGGCGAGCTCGGCGTCCGCGGCAGCCTGGCGAGCTGCGGCCTCCTCGAGGCGCTGTCGTTCGGACTTCGCGTCGGCCTCGGCCTTGCGGGCGGCATCGGCCGCGCTCTTCTTGCCGAGGCGGACGTCGGTGATCCGGAGGATCGTCAGGCCCTGGCGATGGCCCTTCTTGACCCGACTGCGGGCCTTGGGGCGGTACTTGAACGAGATGAGCTTCTCGCCTCGCGCCCGGCGTACGACCTCGGCGCTGACGGCGGCATCGGCGACCACCGGCCGGCCGATGACCGATTCGTCGCCGTCGGCGACGAGCAGGATGCGCTCCAGCGAGATCGACTGACCCGGGTCGGCGTCGAGCAGCTCGACCTCGAGCTCGGTGCCGACCTCGACGCGGTACTGCTTCCCGCCGGTCTCGATGACTGCGTACATGGATCCTCAGGACTTGCGAGGCGGTCGCACGGCGACCACGACGGCGGACACGGAGAGGCGCCCGGCAAGCCCGAGACGCGAACGCGGAGTGTATTGCACTCCCCTCGCGAGCGTCAATCGAACGCGTGCCAGGGGTAAGCATCCCAATACCAGCCTATCGACGGGGCTCAGCTCGTTCCGGCCAACTCAGCACCGGGCCCTGGCGGTCGCCGAACCGGGCGACGCCGAGCGGCTGGCCGAACTCCTCGCCGGCCGGGCAAGAAGCGGTTCGTAAGTTGACAGTTACGTAAGACTCCACTAACCTAGCAGCATGGATGCCGCTCTTCGTGCCCTGGCCGATCCGCGCCGGCGGGCGATCCTCGCCCTGGTCAGGGACCGCGAGCTCCCGGCCGGGGAAATCGCGGCCAGGTTCGACGTGACCCGGCCGGCGATCTCGCAGCATCTTGGCGTCCTTCGTGCGGCCGGCCTGGTCACCGAACGCCGGGCCGGGACCCATCGCTTCTACCGGGTCCGAGCCGGCGGCGCGGCCGAGCTTCGGGCCTGGCTCGAAGCGTTCTGGGACGAGGGACTGGCCCGCCTGAAGGAGGCGGCCGAAGAGGAGGAGCACGATGGAGACGCGCGTGGCGGCTGAAGGCACGATCGAGCGCGAGCTGCGGATCGCGGCACGACCCGAGACGGTCTTCGACTTCTGGACCGATCCGGTGCGGATGGCCCGCTGGATGGGTCGCGACATCAGGCTCGACCCGCGGCCGGGCGGCGAGTTCCGGATCGATTACAACGGCACGGACATCGCGCTGGGCGCCTTCGTCGAGGTGGATCGGCCGCATCGGCTGGTTCTCACGTGGGGTTGGGAGGCGCCCGGCGATGCGACGCCGCCCGGGGCGAGCACGGTCGAAGTGACGCTCACGCCTGAAGGCGACGGCACGCTCCTCCGGCTGCGCCACTCTGGCCTCGCTCCCGAGGCAGTCGAGGGACACGCCGTGGGCTGGGACCAGTTTCTGCCGGCGCTCGCCGCCGCCACGGGCGAGGGGTCGTAGGTCCGGCCGCGCGGCTCACGCGTCGTCGGCGAGCACGATCCGCTCGCGGACGACGGCCCGAACGCCCAGCGGCGCACCGACCTCGTCCCCGAGCGCGGCAACGACCTCGTCCGGTCGGCCGCTTCCGAGCTCGGGATCTGTGATCGTCCGGAATCGGACGGCGAGGTCGGGCTCGGCGCGCTCCACGGCGACATCGCCGAGCAGCGGCCGCAGGTCGTAGCGCTTGACGCCCCCGCCTTTGGCGCGCTCACGCGGCAGCGACCCGGCCGCCCCGATGCGCGCCGCGGCCGCGCGGAGGGCGGCGGGATCCACGCCACCTTCGAGCGCGACGAGGTACTCCGCGCCGATGACCCGACCGGGCAGCGGCGGCGCGCCGAGCCAGACGTTCTCGAGCCCCACGATCGAGTGGCCCGCCGGCAGATGCGACTCGAGCGCCTCGCGCACGCGCCATGCCTCGAGGACCGCGCCGAACCAGACGTCGAGGAGCTCGCGCTTCGCCGAGACGCCGATCGGCAATGGAGCGGCCAGGGCGAACCGGGGTCGACCGTGGTCGGTCAGGACAAGTGGCAGCTCTGTGGCTGCCAGCGCCTGCTCCCAGGCGGTCTGGTACGCGCGACCGACGGTCTCGGCGCTCGCCGGCTCGGCCCGGGCGAAGCCGATCCGCCACCGCTGGCGCGGTTCGGCGGGAGGGCCTGCGAGTGCCCGATTCGGCGGGTCGGAGGGGGCGTCCACGTCTGGTAGTCTGCGGCAACGATGGACGAGCCCGTTCGGCCCGATCCCGCGCCTCCTCCCTCCGACCCCGCCCCGGCTCCCCCCGGCCCGCGGCGGGATCCGCCGGTCCCTCGCGATCCGGAGAAGGCGGCGAATTCTCCCGCTCGTCCCGCAGCCGAATCCGAAGCGGCCTCCGGCACGCACCAGCCGGCGAGCCCGTTGGCAGCGCCGGCGGGCCCGGCCCACCGACGCGTCGGGATGAGTCGGCGAGTGGGCCCGCCGACGCCGCGCGTCGCCCTCGTGATCGCCGGTGCGCTCGTCCTGTTCGCCGTCCTCTATCTCGGGCGTTCCGCGCTCGCGCCGTTCGTCCTCGGGCTCGTTCTGGCATACCTGATCGACATGCCGGTCGAGCGGATCGCCCGTTTGGGCCTGCCGCGCTGGCTGTCGGTGCTTCTCGTCTACGCGGTCGTCGTGTTCGTCGTCGGCGAGGCGATCTTCCTCACCCTCCGGCCCCTCGCCGTCGAGCTCGCGGCCTTCATCGAGGAGTTCCCCTCGTTCACCGCGCAGGTGGCCGACCTCTACGCCCATCTCGACCTGCCGCCGGCCCTGCGGCAGGCGATCGACACGTGGCTCCAGGACCTCACGACCGGGGTCGGCGGGCTGGATCCGACCGACCTGCTCCCGGTCGTCACCGGCATCGCCGGCGTCGTCGGCTCGATCGTCGGCTACATCATCATCCCGGTCTGGATGTTCTACCTGATCAAGGACCGGCCGGCGCTCGTGCAGGCGGCCGAGCGATCCGTGCCGGTCGAGTGGCAGGCGGACGGGCGAGCGGTTGTCGGGATCGTGCTCCGGACGTTCGGCCAGTGGCTCCGGGGTCAGGTCGTGCTGGGCTTCACCGTCGGCGTCGCGACGTTCCTGGGCCTTCTCGTCCTGAGCATGACCATCGACCCGATCTTCGGTCGGTTCGTGATCCTCCTCTCGGTCGTGGCCGGCGTGCTCGAGCTGCTGCCGATCATCGGCCCGATCATCGCCGCGATCCCCGCGGTGCTCCTCGCCCTGACCGCCGGGCTCGAGGCGGCGCTGGCGGCCCTGATCCTCTACACGGTCGTCCAGCAGGTCGAGAACAACGTGCTCGTCCCGAAGATCCAAGGCGACGCCGTCGAGCTGCACCCGTCCGCGATCATGATCGCCCTCGTTTTCGGTGGGGCCATTGCCGGTCTCCTCGGGGCGATCCTCGCCCTGCCGATCGCGGCCTCCGCCCGGTCGGTCTTCCGCTACCTGTTCCATCGGCTCGACGACCCGCCGGCGAGCCCCGAGGAGGCGCTCGCCCGGCTCTCGGCGCGGCCGATGATCGTCGTGACCGAACCCTCCGATGCCGGCGAGGCCGGGGCGGCAGCGTGAACGGGTCCGAGCTCGATCCGTACAGGGTGCTGCAGGTCGATCCCGAGGCCGAAGACGAGGTCATCCAGGCCGCCTACCGGCGGCTCGCCCAGAAGTACCACCCGGATCGGTCTCCCGGACCGGAAGGGGAGACCCGGATGGTCGCGATCAACGCGGCCTGGGACGTGCTCCGCGACCCGGCACGCCGCGCAGCGTACGACCGATCGCGACGCTCACCCGGTGGCGTGCCGGGCGCGACGGAACCGGCAGCGGCCGACGCGCGAACGGCCGAAGGGCGACCGAACCAGCCGCCCGAGACCGTGTCCCGCGACTGGACGTCGGGGCGATCGTCGGTCGGGGGCGGCTACGACGCGTCGGCGATGCGGGCGCCGGAAGGCTACGGCGCCGCGGGGCCGCCGCCCGGCAACCCCTCGGGCAGCGTCCTGAACTTCGGCCGCTTCGCTGGCTGGTCCCTCGGCGAGATCGCGCGCACCGACCTCGAATACATCGAGTGGCTCGACCGTGCGCAGGTCGCCCGCCAGTATCGTGACGAGATCGACGCGATCCTGCGACGAACGGGCCGGCGACGGAGCGCGGACACCGAGGCGACGGAGCGCCGGGGCCTGTTCCGGCGGCGCTGAAGGGCCGCGGCACGCTCAGAGGGCGCGCCGGATCACCACTCGTTCCGTGTCTGGCGGATGTTCACGCTCTGGAGGATCCCGAGGCCGACGGCGATGCTGATCAGGGACGCGCCGCCGTGGGAGATGAACGGGAGCGGGATTCCGGTGATCGGCATGATGCCGACGACCATCCCGAGGTTGACGACGAGCTGGAAGAGGATCATCGAGGCGAGCCCGGCGGCGAACATCATCCCGAACGGGTCCCTGGAGCGCCAGCCGCCGACGAGGATCCGCCACAGGAGCGCCGCGAAGAGCACGAGCAGGACGATCCCGCCGAGGAATCCGAGCTCCTCCAGGTAGATCGCCGCGACGAAGTCGCTCTCCTGGACCGGCAGGAAGTTGAGCTGGTTCTGGGTCCCGTTCGTCAGGCCCTTCCCGAACATGCCGCCCGATCCGACGGCGATCTGCGACTGGTAGAGCTGGTAGCCCGCGCCCTGGATGTCGGAGGCGGGATCGAGGAACCCGACGATCCGCTGCTTCTGGTAGTCGCGCAGGACGTAGGTCCAGATGAGCGGCAGCGCCGCGATCACCCCGCCGACGAGCGCCCCCATCCAGCGGAGGCTTGCCCCCGACATGAACAACATGCCGCCGAGGATCGCGAGCAGGACGAGGGACGTCCCGAGGTCGGGCTGCATCATCACGAGAATCCACGGCGGGGCGACGAGGATGCAGGCACCCAGGATCGACGGGAGCGAGTTGAGCCTGCCCTGGCGTGCGCCGAGGTAGTTCGCGAGCACGATGATCGTCAGGATCTTCGCGAGCTCGCTGAACTGGAACTGCAGGGGGCCGACCGTCACCCAGCGCGCCGATCCGCCGACGCCGCTTCCGATCGCAAGGGTCGTCACGAGCAGGCCCAGCTGGACCGCATACAGCGGCCAGGCGAACGTCTTGAGCCATTTGTAGTCGAAGGATGTCGTGACGACGAACACCACCATCGCGATCCCGGTCCACATCAGCCCGCGCGTGAACGTCGTGCCGGCGTCGAGGACGGATCCGTCGTCGCTCGCGCTGTTGCTGTAGGCCATGACGAGGCCCATGGCGCCGAGCAACGCGGCGTACGCTGCGAGCTGCAGGTCGAACGCGCGCCAGGCGGCCCCGATCGAGCGGGTGGCCCAGTCGGTCACCCGGACCGGTTCGGCCCGGATCACGCCCACGTTCGTCGTCCTTCGTTCGTCATGCGCATCAGTTCGACTGATAGAAGTTGCCGCGCTCGAGCAGGTCGAAGTTGCGGTAATCCTTCTTGATCCCGTAGTGGAGCTGGAAGTAGTACTTGACGATCTCGGTCGCCACGTTGCCCTTCGTCCGCGAGTCGTAGGCGAACGCCAGCACGACGAGTTCCGAATCGGCCTTTGCGAGCGCCTTGAGGCCGCTCGGGTCGCTCCGGTTCCTGGCAGCGTCCTTCGGGGTGAACCCGACGAACCAGGAGTGGAACGGGAGGCGTCCCTTGCTGTCGCGGAGACCGAACTCGGCCGTTCCCGACTTGCCGGCGATGACGATCGGCAGGTCGACGAGGTTGTACGTGTGGCGGATCGTGACGACCGACCGGGCCGCCTCGCGAACCTCCTTGAGCACGCCGTCGGGCACGTCGAGCTCGCGGATGAGCTTCGGCTCGAACGGGACGACGACCGCGCCGTCGGGGCCGATCACGTCGCGGACGAGACGCGGCTCGTAGAGCCGGCCGCCGTTCGCGAGGGCCGCGTAGGCGTTGACCAGCTGGATCGGCGTCACGACGTCGTAGCCCTGGCCGATCCCGGCCTGGTAGACCTCGCCGGGGAAGATCGGCTCGCCGAGCGTCTGCAGCTTCCAGTCGTTCGTCGGGACGATCCCGGAGACCTCGCCGGGGAGATCGATCCCCGTCGGAGCGCCGAAGCCGTACTCGTAAGCCCAGTGGCCGAGCCGATCGATGCCGAGCATGCCCGCGAGCTGGAAGAAGTAGGTATCGCTCGAGTGACCGAAGCCGCAGTCGAGGTTGCAGCCGCCCCAGCCCCGACGGTTCCATTCCCAGAAGCGGGTGCTGCCGAGCGTCAAGTACGACTTCGTCTGGACGCGCGTCGATGGCGTGATCTTCTTGTCGGCGAGCGCCCCGGTCGCAGTGACGAGCTTGTACGTCGAACCTGGCGGGTAGTGGGCCGCGACGGCGTGGTTCAGCAACGGCTTGTCCGGATTCGCGAGGAGCGCCGCGTAGTCTTTGGCGCTGATGCCCCTCGCGAACGCGTTGTTGTCGTACGTCGGCAAGCTGACGAGCGCGAGGACCTCGCCGGTCTGGGGGTTCATGACGATGACGACGCCCCGCTTCAGGCCGGCCTCCTTCATCCCCCACTCGAGCGCTGTCTGGGCCATTCGCTGCGCGTCGGTGTCGATTGTCAGGCCGAGTGAGTTGCCGGCCTGCGCATCGGCGACGGTTTCCAGGACCTGGAGCTTCCGGCCGGTCGCGTCGCGCTCGACGCTCTCCATCCCGTAGGACCCGCGGAGCTCGTCCTCGTACGCCGCCTCGAGTCCGGTCTTGCCGATGAGGTCGTCCGGCAGGTACCCCTCGGCCTTCAGCGTCTCGAGCTGCTCGGCGCTCACCGGGCCGGTGTACCCGAGCAGCTGGGAAAGGAGCGGCCCGTCGGCGTACTGGCGGCGTGCCTCGACGACAACTTCGACGCCCGGCAGCTCGAAGTCGGCTTCCGCGATCAGGTTCGCCGTTTGCTTCGGGACGTCCTGGGCGACCCGGACGAGGTCGTATCGCGAGCCGGGATTCCCGTCGATGGCGGCGTTGATGTCGGCGACCGGCGTCCCGACGAGGGCCGACAGGCGGGCGACCACGTCGTCACGACGCTCCTCGGGAAGGTCCGCCGGACGGATCTTCACCGCAAACGTCGGGACGTTCGTGACGAGGACCTCGCCATCGCGGTCGTACATGAGGCCGCGCGAGGACGGGATCGCCTGGAGCACCGTGCGGTTGCCCTCGGCCAGCGTCGCGAACTGCCCGCCGTCCACGATCTGGAGATAGAACAGGCGGACGCTGAGGGCGCTGACGGCGATCACGATGGCGAGCCCGAAGACGAGGAACCGGGACAGCGGCCTGCTGTAGGACCGTCGACCGTCGAGGTAGACGTTCACCAGTCGACCCGCTCCTCGTCCGCATAACGATCGTGAACGGCGACGAGCAGCGGCCCCGCCAGAACGCCGACGAGGCCGTCATACGCGATGCCGGGCAGGATCGTCGTCACGGGACTCGGGCTGGCGATCGAGGAGCCGAGCGCCCCAAGGAGCACAAACAATGTCATCGAATATACGAAGCTCAGGATGGCCACGGCCGGGACGACCGCGATCGGGCGGAACCGCATCGAGACCCGACCGAAGGCGGCGGCGAGACCGACACAGATGATGAGCGCGAAGGACGAGGAGCCGAGCGGGCGCTGCGCGAGGGCGTCGAGGACGACGCCCCCGACGAACGCCCAGACGAGACCGCTCTCCAGTCCCGTCGCGATCGTCCAGATGATGGCGAAGATGAGAACAATGTGCGGCTGGGCATCGCCCACCCGAAGGTATGGACCGACGGTGAGTTCGAAGATCGCTGTCACCGTCGCTCCGATCGCGGCGACGAACAGGGACATGGCGGTCGATCCTCGGCGGACTGGCCAGGGTCGCGCCCGGCAGTGTTCGGCGTGACGCTCGGGGCGGCGGCAACGTCAGCGGCGAGTATCCCACGCGATCCGCGATGCGGCAACGCGGGGCGTCCCGGTTCGATGACGCGGGCACGAGCAAGCCCGCGCTCGTTTCACGTGAAACGTGCAGGCTCCGGTGATCGCCCGGCAAGCGCTCGATACGGTCGAGTGAACCGCCGTCCGCCACACTGACGCGCGGTCGTGAGCGTTATACGCGCCCGGCCCGATGAGCGTCCACCGAGTGAGTGGGAAGGCCTCTAAATGGTAGAATTCGGGATCGTGAGCGCATCTCGGCAGGGTTCCTGAGTGGGCCAGACGATCGCCTGTGCCAATCAGAAAGGCGGCGTCGGCAAGACCACCACCGTGGTCAATCTCGGCACCTATCTCTCCCTCGCAGGACGGCGTGTGCTCGTCGTCGATGTGGATCCGCAGGGCAATGCGACCAGCGGGCTCGGCATCGACCGATCGGCCCTCGAATCGACGATCTACGACGCCTTGACCGGCTCGGCGGCCCTTGCCGACGTCGTCATCCCGACGATGATCCCGGGCCTCTCCATCGTTCCCTCGGCGGTTGCCCTCGCAGGGGCGGAGGTCGAGCTGGCCCAGGTCGAGCAACGCGAACGCCGCCTCGCCACGTTGCTGCGACCACTCGCGGCCGACTACGACGACATCCTGCTCGACTGCCCGCCCTCGCTCGGCCTCCTCACCGTCAACGCGCTGACTGCCGCCGATGCGGTCCTCATTCCACTCCAGTGCGAGTACTACGCGCTTGAAGGACTCACCCAGCTGATTGCCACGATCAATCTGGTCCGCGACCACCTCAACCCGCGCCTCGAGATCAAGGGTGTCGTGCTCACGATGTTTGACGCCCGGACGAACCTGTCGGCGGACGTTGCCAGCGAGGCCCGTCGTTACCTGGGCTCCGCCGTATTCGACACGGTCGTGCCAAGGAGCGTCCGCCTCTCCGAGGCGCCCAGCTACGGCCTCCCGATCGCGCTCCACGGTCCCGACTCGAAGGGTGCCGAGGCGTACCAGGCGCTCGCAGCCGAATACGGCCGTCGCAACGGCAGCCGGGCCCCATCGTCGCCCGCCGGCACACAGGACCCGGCGACTGCGCGACCGGTCCCGATGGCAGTCGCCGGCGGACCCCGATGACCGTCCGTCCCGATCGCCAGCACGGCCTCGGCCGTGGGCTCGCCGCGCTCATTCCCCAGCGGGCCCACGCCCCCGGCAGCACGGAGATCCCGCTCGAACGCATCCGGGCGAACCCGCGCCAGCCGCGGCAACGCATCGATGAGGCCGAACTGGAGGCGCTCGCCGCGAGCATCCGCGAGCACGGCGTCCTCCAGCCGATCCTCGTCACCGAAACGCTCGACGGCTACCAGCTCGTCGCCGGCGAGCGGCGCTTCAGGGCCGCCGGGCTCGCCGGCCTCGAACGAATTCCGGCCATCGTCCGCCAGCTCGCCGACCGTGAGCACCTCGAGCTCGCGCTCGTCGAGAACCTCCAGCGGGAGGATCTCGGGCCGATCGAGGAGGCCCAGGCGTTCCGGGCGCTCGTCGACGAATTCGGGCTGTCCCAGGAGGACATCGCCGTCCGCGTGGGCCGGGCCCGATCGACGATCGCCAACACGCTGCGGCTGCTCGACCTGGACCCGCGCGTCCAGGCGGCCGTCGTCGACCGCGAGATCAGCGAGGGCCACGCCCGGGCGATCGGCGGCCTCCCGGCGGAGCAGCAGGCACGGGTGCTCGAAACCGTCGTCGAGCAGCAGTTTTCCGTCCGCCAGACCGAGGAGCTCGTGCGCCGGCTCCGCGAGCCGCGGCCGCTCGCAGCGGCGGACGATCGGCTACCCGCCCGGCGCGACCCCGACCTCGAGAGGGTCGAGGAGGACCTCCGGCGCTCGCTCGGCACGAAAGTCACCCTCGCCCGTTCGCGGCGCGGCGGCCGGATCATCATCGAGTACTACAGCGACGAGGAGCTGGGACAGCTCTACGACCGCCTGATCGGAGGACCCGCGTGACCGAGGAAGCCACCCGACCCGTCGTCACCGGAGGCAACGGCTCCGGCAGCCGGAGGTCGAAGGCACGCCCGGGGTCCGACTACACGGCGGCCAGCATCCAGGTCCTCGAAGGCCTCGAGGCGGTTCGCCGCCGGCCGGGCATGTACATCGGCTCGACCGACGAACGGGGCCTCCACCACCTCGTCTGGGAGGTGGTCGACAACTCGATCGACGAGGCGATGGCCGGCCACGCCTCGACGATCCTTGTGACGATCGAGCCGGATGGCACCGTCGTCGTCCAGGACAACGGGCGCGGCGTGCCGGTCGGCAAGCACTCGACCGGTAAGGACGCGCTCGAGGTCGTCCACACGGTCCTTCACGCCGGCGGCAAGTTCGGCGGTGGCGGCTACAAGGTGTCGGGCGGCCTTCACGGCGTCGGCGTCAGCGTCGTCAACGCGTTGTCCGAATGGATGCGCGTGGAATCCGCCCGCGACGGGTCGGTGTACGCCCAGGAATACATCCGCGGCAAGCCGACGACGCCCGTCCGCAAGATCGGCCCGGCGAACGGACGGCGGGGCACGCTGACCCGCTTCCGAGCCGATCCCGAGATGTTCACGACGATCGAGTACTCGTTCGAGGCGATCACCCAACGACTCCGCGAGTCGGCCTACCTGACCAAGGGCGTCTGGATCACGCTTCGCGACGAGCGGATCGATCGCGAGCGGTCGTTCTACTTCGAGGGCGGTCTCGTTTCCTTCGTCCGGCACCTCAACCGGAACAAGGAGGCACTCCACAACCGGCCGATCTACTCCGAGAAACGCGAAGGCACGACGATGGTCGAAGTCGCCCTTCAGTACAACGACACGTACACGGAGAACGTCCTCGCGTTCGCGAACAACATCAACACGATCGACGGGGGCACGCACGTCACGGGCTTCCGGGCGGCGCTGACGGGCTCGCTCAACGACTGGGCCCGGCGGGCCGGAATCCTCAAGGATTCCGACCCCAACCTCTCGGGCGACGACGTCCGCGAGGGCCTGACCGCCGTCATCAGCGTCAAGCTGACCGACCCGCAGTTCGAGGGGCAGACGAAGGCCAAACTCGGCAACGCGGAGGTAAAGGGTCAGGTCCAGACGGCCGTGAGCGAGGCGCTGGGCCAGTATCTCGACGAGAACCCGGCCGACGGGCGCCGGATCATCGAGAAGTGCCTCACGGCGGCGCGCGCCCGCGAGGCGGCCCGCAAGGCCCGCGACCTCGTCATTCGCAAGGGTGCGCTCGACGGCCTGTCGCTCCCTGGCAAGCTGGCCGACTGCCAGGAGCGGGATCCGGCGCGCAGCGAGCTCTACATCGTCGAGGGCGATTCGGCCGGCGGCTCGGCCAAGCAGGGTCGCGACCGCCGCTTCCAGGCGGTGCTGCCGCTGCGCGGCAAGCTCCTCAACGTCGAGAAGGCGCGCCTCGACAAGATCGTCGCGAGCGAGAACGTCCGGCCCCTGATCATCGCTCTCGGGGCCGGGATCGAGGGGATCGGCGACAGCTTCGACCTCTCGAAGCTGCGCTACCACCGGATCATCATCATGACCGACGCCGATGTCGACGGAGCGCACATCCGGACGCTCCTGCTCACGTTCTTCTACCGCCACATGCCGCAGGTGATCGACGCCGGTTACCTCTACATCGCGCAGCCGCCGCTCTACCGGATCAGCACCGGCAAGGTGACCCGCTACGCGCAGAGCGAACAGGAGCGCGAACGAATCATCAAGGAGTTCAACGTCAAGAACCTCTCGGTTCAGCGGTTCAAGGGCCTCGGCGAGATGAACGCCGACCAGCTCTGGGACACGACCATGAACCCCGAGACGCGAACGCTCCTCCGCGTCGACAGCGAGAACGCCGCGGCAGCGGACGAGATGTTCACGATGCTCATGGGCGAGAAGGTCGG
>DASTEU010000100.1:0-2158 GCA_035709325.1 Candidatus Limnocylindrales bacterium
CGGGGCCAAGGTCTCGGACAAGATCAAGGTCCTCGAGAACCTCATCTCGAAGGTCGACATCCTCGTCGTCGGCGGCGGCATGGCCAACACGTTCCTGCTGGCCCAGGGCAAGTCGGTCGGCAAGAGCCTCGCCGAACACGAGATGGTCGAGGATGCCCGCCGGATCCTCGCCGACGCCGAGGCCCGCGGGGTGCCGGTCATCCTGCCCACCGACGTCGTCATCGCCAAGGAGGTCACGCGGGGGACCGAATACAAGACGGTCGGCACCGAGAAGTTCCCCGCCTCGTGGCACATCGTCGATCTCGGCGAGGTCTCGCGAACCGCGATCGAGGAGGCACTGGCGCCGGCGAAGACGGTCTTCTGGAACGGGCCGCTCGGAGTCTTCGAGATCCCGTCGTTCGCGCACGGCACGAAGGCGATCGCCCGGTTCCTCGCCGACCGGGCAGAACACGGCGCCACCGTTGTCGTCGGCGGCGGCGATTCGCTCGCCGCCCTCGAGCAGCAGGGCCTCTCGGCGAAGATGACCCACATCAGCACGGGCGGCGGCGCGTCGCTCGAGTTCCTCGAGGGCCGCGAGCTGCCCGGCATCGCCGTGTTGCAGGACCGCCAGACGGCCGGAGCCAAGGCATGACGGTCTCGGCCAACACGAGGATCGAGCTCGTCGACGCCCGCGAGATCCTCGACTCACGGGGCAATCCGACGATCGAGGTCGACGTGATCCTCGGCGACGGCTCGGTCGGTCGGGCAGCGGTTCCGTCGGGTGCCTCGACGGGCGCCCACGAGGCAGTGGAGCTGCGCGACGGCAACAAGGCCCGCTTCGGCGGCAAGGGCGTCCTGACCGCGGTCGCGAACGTCACCGACACGATCGGCCCCGCGGTCTACGGCCTCGACGCAGCCGACCAGGCGGGCCTCGACGCGGTGCTCCGCGATCTCGACGGCACGCCGAACAAGGGCAACCTCGGGGCGAACGCGATCCTCGGCGTCTCGCTCGCCTGTGCTCACGCGGCCGCGGCGGCCCACGACCTGTCGCTGTTCCGCTACCTCGGTGGCGTCGGGGCGCGGACGCTGCCGGTCCCGATGTTCAACATCCTCAACGGCGGCAGACACGCCCAGGACTCGACCGATTTCCAGGAGTTCATGGTCATGCCGGTCGGCTCGGAGACGTTCTCCGAGGCCCTCCGGGCCGGCGCCGAGATCTTTGCCGCGCTGCGCTCGATCCTCCACGACGAGGGCCACGCGACCGGCCAGGGAGACGAAGGCGGGTTCGCCCCGAGCCTCGGCTCGAACGTGGCGGCCGTGGAAGTGATCCTGCGGGCGATCGAGAAGGCCGGCTACCGGCCCGGTGAGGACGTCGCGCTCGCCCTCGACCCGGCCGTGAGCGAGCTCGTCGAGGAGGGGACCGGCGGCGAGGGCGGGGCGACCCGCTACGGCCTCGCCCGGGAGGGCAGGACGCTCGACTCGGGCGAGCTCATCGACCTGTGGGCGGACTGGGTCGCCCGCTTCCCGATCGTGTCGATCGAGGACGGCCTGGCCGAGGACGACTGGGCGGGTTGGGCCGAGATGAACCGACGGCTCGGCGGGCGGATCCAGCTCGTCGGCGACGACCTGCTCGTCACGAACACCGATCGGATCGAGCGGGCGATCGCGGAGGACGCCGCGAACAGCGTGCTGATCAAGCTCAACCAGATCGGGACGCTGACCGAGACGATCGAGGCGATCGATCTTGCCCGGCGCGCCGGCTGGACCGCCGTCGTGTCGCACCGCTCGGGCGAGACCGAGGACACGACGATCGCCGATCTCGTTGTCGCGATGGGCACCGGCCAGATCAAGACGGGCGCGCCGTCGCGGAGCGAACGCGTCGCGAAGTACAACCGGTTGCTCCGGATCGAGGGCGAGCTCGGCGACGGCGCCCGGTATCTCGGTCGGGCGGCTCTCGGCCGACGCTCGGAGTCGTGAGCCGGGTCGTCGATCGCGGCGCGGTCACCGCCGCGTATGTCGGGATCGGGATGGCGGTGACGATCGGGGTCAGCTTCCTGCTGGTCATCCCGATCGAGCCGATCTACTGGCTCCTCGCCCTGCCGGCCGGGATGCTGATCGGCTACTACGCGAACCAGCGCAGCGACCGGCGGGACGGACCGTGGTCGCGGATCCTCGCCAA
>DASTEU010000101.1:0-3839 GCA_035709325.1 Candidatus Limnocylindrales bacterium
GTGCTCGCCGACCCAGACCGAGTCGTAACCGAGATCCTCGATGGCCCGGACCATGTCGAGCAGCTCCGGCCAGCGCACCTCACGTTCGACTTCGGGCAGCTGGACGCCGATCATCATCGCCACCAGCCTAGCCGTCTTGACGCGGTGATGGATACTCAGGGGGAGTATTCGTTTTCCACTACCCGGACGCAGGATGACATGACCGAACAACACGACCACCATGCCGCGGCCCCGGACCACGCGACACACGCCGGGCCGGGCGATCGGGGGGAGCGCGGTGATCGCAGTGATCACGCCGCGCACGGCGACCATTCGGCGTCGGGCGGAGGAGACCACGATCGCCACGCCGGCCACTCGGTCGCGATGTTCCGCGACAAGTTCTGGCTGAGCTTCCTGCTGACGCTGCCCGTCATCGCCTGGAGCGAGGACCCGCAGATGTGGCTCGGCTACACCGCCCCCGAGTTCCCCGGCTCGGAGTACCTGCCGGCGGTCCTCGGGACGATCGTCTTCCTGTACGGCGGCCTGGTCTTCCTGCGCGGCGGCGTCGACGAGCTCCGGGTGCGCCAGCCGGGGATGATGACGCTGATCTCCCTCGCGATCATCGTCGCCTTCGTGACGAGCTGGGCCGGCACGCTGGGCGTGCTCGAGATCGAGATCTGGTGGGAGCTGGCGTCGCTCGTCACGATCATGCTGCTCGGCCACTGGCTCGAGATGCGTTCGATCGCCCAGGCCCGCGGCGCGCTCGCGGCCCTCGCCGAACTCCTGCCCGACACCGCCGAGCGCGTCGCCGGCGACGGGACGATCGAGACGGTCCCGCTGGCCGCGCTGGCCGCCGGCGACGTCGTTCTCGTCCGGCCGGGCGGCCGCGTCCCCGCCGATGGGATCGTCGACGAGGGCACGGCCGACGTCGACGAATCGCTCATCACCGGCGAGTCGCGATCGATCCCCAAGGAGCCGGGCGCGAGCGTCATCGGCGGTTCGGTCGCCGCGGGCGGCAGCCTGCGCATCCGGCTGACGGCGGTCGGCGAGGCGACCGCCCTGTCGGGCATCGTCCGGATGGTCGCCGACGCCCAGGCCTCCGCGTCCCGGGCCCAGGCGCTCGCCGATCGGGCCGCCGCGCTCCTCTTCTACGTCGCGCTCGGCGCCGGCGCGCTCACGCTCGCTGCCTGGTGGCTGATGGGCGATCCCGAAGGCGCGCTCGTCCGGACGGCGACCGTCCTCGTCATCGCCTGCCCCCACGCGCTCGGCCTGGCGATCCCACTCGTCATCGCGATCTCGACGTCGCTCGGGGCACGAAACGGACTGCTCGTGAAGGATCGCCTCGCGCTGGAGCGGGCGCGCGAGCTCGACATCGTGATCTTCGACAAGACCGGCACGCTCACGAGGGGCGAACCCGCGGTGACGGCGATTCTCCCTGCCGGCGGGTCCGATCCGCTCGAAGCGGACGGCCTGCTGGCTCTCGCGGCCGCGATCGAGTCCGACTCGGAGCATCCCCTCGCCCGAGCGATCGTCCGGGCGGCGGCCGATCGGCGGCTGTCGTTGCCGACGGCGACCGGCTTCGAGGCGCTGGCCGGTCGCGGGGCGCGGGCCTCTGTCGACGGTCGCATCGTCGCGGTCGGCGGTCCACGGCTGCTCGCCGACGGCGGGCTCGACCCGCTCGGCAGCACGGAGCCGCTGGCCGAAGAGGGGGCGACCGTCCTCCACGTCGTCGACGACGGCAGGGTCGTCGGGGCCATCGGGCTGGCCGACGAGATCCGGCCCGAATCCGCCGAGGCGGTCCGCCGGCTGCACGACCTGGGCGTCGGCGTCGCGATGATCACCGGCGATTCGCGGGCCGTCGCGGACGCCGTCGCCCGCCGGCTGGGGATCGACGAGGTGGCCGCCGAGGTCCTGCCCGCCGACAAGGCCGCCGCGGTCCGCAACTTCCAGGAGGGCGGCCGGCGGGTCGCGATGGTCGGCGACGGCGTCAACGACGCGCCGGCGCTCGCGACGGCCGACGTCGGGATCGCGATCGGCGCCGGGACGGACGTCGCGGTCGAGTCGGCCGGGATCGTCCTCGTCCGGAGCGATCCTCGTGACGTCGTCGGGGCGATCGCGCTGTCGCGGGCGACCTACCGCAAGATGGTCGAGAACCTCGTCTGGGCGACCGGCTACAATCTCGTCGCGATCCCGGTGGCTGCCGGCGTCCTCGTCCCGTGGGGGATCGACCTGCCGATGGCCGCCGGCGCGGTCGCGATGAGCCTCTCGACGATCATCGTCGCGGCGAACGCCCAGCTCCTGCGGCGGCTCCGCCTGCGGGCACCGGGGTCGGCCGCCCCGCCGCCGTCGGCCGTAGGCCGGCCGGCGGCGGAAGCGACCTGACGTTCAGGCGCCCACGAGCCGTTCGAGCTCGTCGAGCGCCGCGGTCTCGAGCGCGGCGATCTCCCGGAGCCGGCCGGACAGTCCGGCCAGCAGCTCGTTCGTGGCCGCCTCGTCCAGGGGGAAGTCGGCCGCGGCGGCGTCGGCCAGGCCGTCGATCCGGCGATGGATCGCGGCCAGCTCGTCGGGTCCGGCCCCGGCAGCGTGGCGGTCGGCGAGCGAATCGAGCGCCTGCCGGGTCGCGTCCAGGAGCGCGACCTCGGCCGGCAGGGCGGCCGACGCGAGGTCCGTCCACCGGGCGCCAAGCTCGACGTACCGAGCGGCCGACGCCTCGAGCCGCCGGTTGCCGGTCAGGCCGGCCGCCTCGGTCAGCCCGCGGGCGAACATCGGCCGCATCAGCCCGCCGCCGGACCGGTACGTCTCGACGAATTCGTAGATGGACCGGAGGGCATACCAGAGGCGGCCGCCGCGCGGGAAGACCGCGGGCCACGCGTCGCGGCCCGAACGGGCCGTCATCCGGTCGGCGAGCCGCTCGAGCGACGCGATCCCGAAGCTGCCCGAACGCGGGTTGCGGAACCCCGAAATCGTCGCCGCCAGTCCCTCCCCGATCGCCGTGTCCCAGTCCACGGCGCTCCGCCCGGTCACCCAGGCGAGGCGGTTCCGGTCGCGAGCGATGCGGGCCCGGGCCCGCGCGAACCGGTCGGCATCGACGACCTCGGGCGCCCGGCGCAGGTCGCCGATCGTGACGGTGCCGGCCGCCTCGTCGAACGCGAGGACGGCGACGGCGTGATAGCCGGCGCCGCTCATCACCGCCGGCACGCCGCGCGTCCCGAGCTCGACGAGGTCGCACCAGGCGATCGCCGGGCCGGCTTCGAGGGCCCGGGCGAGGTGGCGCCCGGCGGCGGCCGCGCCGCCCGTCTCGGCGACCTCGACGCTCAGCCCGAGACGTTCGAGGCCGCCCACGACGAACCCCCGGCTGTCGTCGAGGCGGTGGCGGCCGCTGAGGAAGAGGCTCGAGAACTCCGGATACCGGAACGCGAACACCGCGATGCCGATCCCGCCGGCAACGAGGAAGACGAGCTCTTCCGATGGCGGCCCGCCGGTCTTCGGGTCGCGGACGCCGGCCGCGCCGGCGACGATCCGCATCGCGGCCGTCTCGGGATGGATGCCCGGCAGGTGGGAGGGGGCGGCGCTCGGTCCGCTGGTCGACGCCTGTCGGCCGGCGACGACGTTCGCCCGCGCGGCGGCGTAGCGCTCGCCGGTCTTGGCCATGCGTTCGCGGACGCGGCCCTTGAGGTGCTTCTGGTTCGTCATCGTGACCCTCGTGGCCGGCAGGGCACCGCGCGACCCGCGCTCCGCGATCCCGCCGGACGAGCTGTCAGGACGAACCTGCGACCCGAGGACACGATCCCCTTTCCCTCCGCGGTGCCGGCCGCACGGGAGCCGGTCAGGAGGTCGGGCGCGGGTCTCGCCCGCGGGCA
>DASTEU010000102.1:0-3258 GCA_035709325.1 Candidatus Limnocylindrales bacterium
GCCCGGATGCGCTACCGCTCGAACAACGGCTACGGGCTGCCGATGACGGTCCGGGCGCCGTACGGCGGCGGCGTCCACGGCGCGCTCTACCACAGCCAGTCGGTCGAGGCGTTCTTCACCCACATCCCGGGGCTCAAGGTCGTCGTGCCTTCGACGCCACACGACGCGAAAGGCCTCCTTCGATCGGCGATCCGCGACGAGGACCCGGTCCTCTACTTCGAGCACAAGAAGATGTACCGCTCGGTCCGCGGCGACGTGCCCGACGGGGAGTACACGGTGCCGCTGGGACGCGCCATGGTCACCCATCCCGGGACGCAGGTGACGGTCATCGCCTACGGCCTCATGGCCCACTACGCGCTCGAGGCCGCCGATCGGGTCGCGGAGGAGGGAATCAGCGTCGAGGTCGTCGACCTGCGGACCCTCCGGCCGCTCGACAAGGAGACGGTTCTCGATTCGGTCCGCAAGACCGGCAAGTGCCTCGTCGCTTACGAAGACAACCGCTTCGGCGGCTACGGGGCGGAGGTCGCGGCGATCGTCGCCGAAGAGGCCTTCGACTACCTCGACGGGCCGGTGACCCGCATCGCCGGCCCCGATGTGCCGGGCGTCCCCTACAACCACGTCCTCGAGGAGTGGTTCATGGTCAACCCCGAGAAGATCGCCGACGGCATCCGCAGGCTCGCGGCGTACTGATCGAGTTCAGGGTCCCGGGTCACGTCCCCGGGGTCACGTCCCGGACGACCGCTGAACGTCTAGCGGCGGTATCGCCAGGGTGGGGGGCCGTCCTCCGGGCCGCGCCGGGCGATGCGCACGAGCCAGATCGATCCGACCGCGGCGGCCACGACGGCGAGCGCCCAGGCGGGCGCCGCGAGGACGAGCGCATCCTCGAGGACTCGCTCCCAGCGCGTCATCACGAGCGGGCCGACGAGGGCGGCCACGATGGCTCCGGCGCCGAACGCCATGCCTGCCCGGGTCGCCAGCCAGCGCCACGTCGGCGGCTCCGGCGCGTCGGGAATCCAGGCGAGGCGCGAGCCCCGGTCCTTGCCCTGGTAGCGCCAGAAGGTCCGATCCGGGTCGTCGTTCCCGGCGCCGATGCGGTTCAGCCACAGGGAGCCCGCGATCATCGCCGCGAACGCCCCTCCGTAGACGACCCAGGCCCAGTCAGGACTGCCGGAAGACCCAAACACGCCACCACGGTACGCCCGCTCGTCAACCTCCCCTCGCGGCGACCGACCTCGCGACAGTGAGCTTCAGCGGCCGATCCAGGAATGCCGCGATTCGGTCGACCTCCGGCACGAGTTCCTTGCGGGCGCCGGATCGCCATCGGCCGAACGGTCGGACGTGGATGCCGCCACGAGCTCCGTTCGTCAGCTCCCACGTACCCATGATCCGGCCGTCGATGACGACGACCGGCGAGACCCAGCCGGCGGTCCGGTGCACGTCGGCGTGTCGCTCGACCGGCATGAGGGCCGCGATCCGTCGCGGCAGATCGTTGACGTAGGCGTCGAAGCCGGGGAGGAGTCGGGTGCCGGTGAATGGCGCCGTCGCGACGAGCTCGGCGGCGTCCTCCCGGAGCGCCAGCCCGGACCTGCCTTCGATGTCGATCTCGACCAGGTCGAGCCCGGCCGCCTCGATCGCCTTCCTCATCGTGTAGCGACTGCCCCACCACCTCGCGACACCGGCCAGGTCGGCGCCCGGAAAGAGGCGGAGGAACCTCTCGACGAGTCGGCCGAGCGCCTCCTGGGGATCCGGCTCCCGCCGCCCTCTCGGGCGCACCGGCCTGCCGAGCCACGCTTCCGGATCGACGAACGTGACGTTGCGTCCGCGGTCGGGCCCGAACACGAGCTTGCCGCGCCGTGCGGAAGGCTTGAGGAACGAGCCCCAACCCGACTGGAGCTTCGCGGCGAGGTCCGGACGACGGGTCGCGGCGGCGACGGCATCGATGAGCTCGGCCCTCGTCCGGGCCGCTCCGTCCAGCGTCGCGTCGACCGTGCGGAAGATCGTATCGAGCTCCATCTGCGTCACGCCGAAGTACTTCAGCCACGCGGCGGTGGTCGCCACGTCGCGAGTCGGGCTCGCCGCGACGAAGGCCGCGAGGTCGTCCGCCGCGACGAGGTGGAGTGTGCCGCGCATCGCCCAGGTCTTCACGAGCGTGCGCCGGGACCAGAGCGCGTCGCGAACGTCGTCGCGCCGGAGGTCGTCGAGGCGGGCGTTCAGCTGCAGCTCTGCGAGGCTCATCACCTGGGCCTGGATCCCGACATGCTCTCGGACCACGTCGACCAGGCGTCGCCGGGGGAGCCGATCGACGAGGTGCTGGCGTCTGAGGCGGAGCGCCGCGACCTGGAGCCAGCCGACGCGAGGCGTGTCCGTGCTCATGCCCGGGCACGATAGCCGAAGGATCGGCCGATACGTGGCAGGTAAGCGGCTGGTGATCGGCCGGTGAGCAGCGAACGCCATTCTCCGGACGTGGACGACGCGCGGATCGGTCGAACCGCCCGGGTGTTGCGGCATCGGCTCGGCTGGACGCAGCGGGAGCTGGCGGCGAGGGCCGGCGTGTCGCAGCCGATGATCTCGCTCGTCGAGGGGGCCGCGTCGAGAGGCTCTCGCTGCCGACGCTCCGGAAAATCGTCAGGGCCCTGGACGCGGATCTCGTCCTGTTCGTGCGGTGGCGCGGCGGCGACCTCGACCGCCTCCTCGACGCCAGGCATGCACGCCTCGCTGAAACGGCGACTCGACTGCTGCAGGCGGCGGGCTGGGAGGTCGCGCCCGAGGTGTCCTTCTCGGTGTATGGCGAGCGCGGCTCGATCGTTCTGCTCGCGTGGCACCCGGGCACGCGGACGCTGCTGGTCATCGAGCTCGAGTCCGAGCTGACCTCGATCGAGGAGACGCTCCGCCGACACGACACCAAGGTGCGGCTGGCCGGGCGCATCGGCCGCGAGCGGTTCGGCTGGCGAGCCGCCGGTGTAGCCCGGCGGGCGAGTGATAGGCGACGAACCGGCGGCCGGGCGAGGGTGCGCCACGCCCGGACGACCGGCGCGCGACGGCCGGGAACCGCATAACACTCGGCTGGTCGATATCTGGCGAAACCCTTGAGGCGCGCGCGGAGACGATCTGGGCGTACACGGCCCGGATGCGCGACACTAGGCCGACACACTCGACTCACGTTGCGGCCCACGAGCCGCCGAACATCTCGCGGAGGACCTGCCCGTGGCCAAGGTGACGATGCCCCAGCTTGGCGAGAGCGTTGCCGAGGGGACGATC
>DASTEU010000103.1:0-3636 GCA_035709325.1 Candidatus Limnocylindrales bacterium
CGAGCGGGGCGAGATCGACCGGATCGGCGAGACCGGGGAGGACTGGCTCGGGGTCCCGCTCCGCTCCGAGGGCCGGACGCTCGGCGTGCTCGTCGTCCAGACGTACGATCCGAGCCAGCACTACTCCGAGGGAGACAAGGACCTCCTCGCGTTCGTCGGCCAGCACATCGCAACGGCCCTGAGCCGGGCCCGGGCGATCGAGGAGACGCGCCAGCGCAACGCGGAGCTGGCCCTCGTCAACGAGATCGGCCAGGCCCTCGCCGAGCAGCTCGAGTTCGCGGCGATCATCGAGCTCGTCGGCGACCGCGTCCGCTCGATCTTCGATGCCCGCTCGCTGTTCATCGCCCTGTACGACCCGACCACGAACCTCATCTCGTGGCCGTACGACATCGACGAGGGCGAGCGGTTCCATCGCGACGCCCGGGAGCTCGGACCGGGCCTGACGTCGACGGTCATCCGCACCCAGCGACCCGTGCGCGTCGGGTCGATGGCCGAGCAGGAGGCGGCCGGCGCGGTCCAGATCGGCGGCACGCCGACGCAATCGTGGCTCGGCGTTCCGATCGTCGGGGCGAACCGCGTCGTCGGGGTCGTCGCCCTCGAGAGCGTGGAGGCAAATGCCTTCAGCGAGTCCGACGAGCGCCTCCTCTCGACGCTCGCCTCGAGCATGGGCGTCGCCCTCGAGAACGCCCGGCTGTTCGGCGAGACGAAGCGGCTCCTCATCGAAGCCGACGAGCGGGCGGCCGAGCTAGCGATCGTGAACAGCGTCCAGCGGGGCCTCGCCGCCCAGATCGACATGCAGGCCATGTACGAGCTCGTCGGCGACAAGATCCAGGAGATCTTCGACGCCCAGGTCGTCGACATCGGGATCCTCGATCGCGAGGCCGGCCTCGTGCGCTTCCCCTACACGATCGAGCGCGGCGTCCGCTTCCCGGACGAGCCGATCGAGCTCATCGGCATCCGCCGCCACGTGATGGAGACCCGGGCCCCGCTCCTGATCAACGAGGGTGCCGCGGAGCGCGCTCGCGAGCTGGGCCAGGCGGGCGCGATCCAGGGCGAAGAGGCGAAGTCGACGCTGTGGGCACCGCTCGTCGTCGGTGAGGAGGCCCGCGGCGTGATCTCGCTCCAGAACCTCGACCGGGAGCACGCCTTCAGCGAAGCCGACGTCCGGCTGCTCACCACGATCGCGGCGAGCCTGAGCGTCGCCCTCGAGAACGCCCGCCTGATCCACGAGACGCGCCAGCGGGTCGCCGAGCTCGCGATCGTCAATCGGATCGGACAGGCTCTCGCGGCCCAGCTCGACCTCGCCGCGCTCATCGAGCTCGTCGGCGAGCAGATGCGTGAGACGTTCGAGGCCGACATCGCCTACGTGACGCTCCACGACCGCGAACGCGACGTCATCGACTTCCTCTACTACTACGAGCTCGGCGAGCGGCGCGAGGAGCGATCGCTGCGGTTCGGCGAGGGCCTGACGTCGCGGATCCTCGTGAGCGGCGAGCCGCTGCTCCTCAACAAGGTCGCCGACTGGGAACGGGTCGGGACGCGCGGCGTCGGCACCCAGGCCAAGTCCTACCTCGGCGTGCCGATCGTGACCGGCGACCGGGCGATCGGCGTGCTCAGCGTCCAGAGCACGAGCGAGGAGGGCCGCTTCGGGGAGAGCGACTCGCGGCTGCTGGCGACGATCGCCGCGAACGTCGCCGTCGCGATCCAGAACGCCCAGCTCTTCGAGGAGGCTCGCCGACGGGCCGACGAGATGGCGGCCCTCGCCGACGTCGCCCGGGAAGTCTCCGCGACGCTCGACCTGGCCGCGGTCCTCGAGCAGATGGCCCGGCGGGCCCAGGAGCTCCTCGAGGGCGACACGAGTGCGGTCTACCTCAGCGAGCCGGACGGCGCGTCGTTCCGGGCGATCGTCGCCCTCGGACCGATCGCCGACGAGATCAAGGCCGACACGATCAGACTCGGCGAAGGGATCATCGGTGACCTCGCCACCCGTCGGGCCGCGGAGGTCATCAACGACGTGTGGGCCGATCCACGCGTCGTCCCGATCCCGGGGACGGACCGCGAAGTCGAGGAGCGGCTCATGGTCGCCCCGCTCGTGGCCCGCGACCGGTTGACCGGCATCATGGCCGTCTGGCGGTCCGCCCCGAACCGGAGGTTCAGCGACGCCGACCTCGCGTTCCTCGTGGGCCTCTCCCAGCAGGCCGCGATCGCCATCGAGAACGCCCGCCTCTACGAGGAGGCGATCGAGGCCCGCCGCGGGGCCGAGGAGGCGAACCAGGCCAAGAGCACGTTCCTCGCCGCGATGAGTCACGAGATCCGGACGCCGATGAACGCGATCATCGGCATGAGCGGCCTGCTCCTCGACACGCACCTCGACGACGAGCAGCGCGATTACGCGGAGACGATCAAGACCTCCGGCGACGCCCTGCTCACGGTCATCAACGACATCCTCGACTTCTCGAAGATCGAGGCCGGCCGGGTCGAGCTCAACCACGAGCCGTTCGACCTGCGCCAGGTCGTCGAACGCGCCCTGGACCTGCTCGCGCCGCTCGCCGCCAGGAAGGGCATCGAGCTCGTCTACGCGGTCGACGACGAGCTGCCCGACGGCATCGTCGGGGACGCCGGCCGGCTCCGCCAGATCGTCCTCAACCTCCTGTCGAACGCAGTCAAGTTCACCGATGCCGGCGAGATCGAGCTGCGTCTCGGCGGCCGGCGCCTCGAGCGGCGACGGTCGGCCGGCGTCGAGCGCTGGGCGGTCCGGGTCGAGGTCCGCGACACCGGCATGGGCATCTCCCGCCAGGCGATGGACCGCCTGTTCCGCTCGTTCAGCCAGGCCGACGCCTCGATCTCACGGCGCTTCGGCGGGACGGGCCTGGGCCTCGCGATCAGCCGCCGCCTCGCCGAGCTGATGGACGGCTCGCTGAGCGCCGAGAGCGGCGGCGTCCCCGGCCAGGGGAGCACGTTCCGGCTCGAGATCCAGGCCGACGAGGCGGCGATCTCGCGTGCGGCGGCCGCACAGGAGGCGGTCGACGTCGCCGGCCGGAGGGTCCTCGTCGTCGACGACAACGCGACGAACCGGAGGATCGTCTCGACCCTCACCGCACGCTGGAAGATGACGCCGCGGGACACGGGCGCGCCGACGGAGGCGCTGGAATGGATCCGGGCCGGCGAGCCGTTCGACCTCGCGATCCTCGACTTCCACATGCCGGACCTCGACGGGATCGCGCTCGCCGAGGCGATCCGGGCGGCTCGGCCCGCCGAGTCGCTGCCGATCATCATCCTGTCGTCGGTCGGGGCACGGGAACGGAGCAGTCCGGCAGTCGACGCCGAACTCACGAAGCCGGTCAAACCCTCGGCCCTCCACGACGCGATCGTCTCGGTCCTGGCCGCTGGCCGGGCCGGGCCTCCGGCGAGGGCGCCGGCCCGGGCCGGCGTCGACGCCGATCTCGCCGAGCGGCATCCGCTCCGGATCCTGCTCGCCGAGGACAACGCAGTGAACCAGAAGCTCGCCCTCCGCCTGCTCGGCCGGATGGGCTACGAGGCGGACGTCGCGGGCAACGGGGCCGAGGCGATCGCCGCCCTCGAACGGGAGGCCTACGACGTGGTGTTCATGGACGTCCAGATGCCGGAGATGGACGG
>DASTEU010000104.1:0-7669 GCA_035709325.1 Candidatus Limnocylindrales bacterium
GACGTCGGGATCGGCGGCGACGTGGCGGAGACCGGCGACACGTTCGCCGCGAACGCCAGGCTCAAGGCCCGGGCCGGCGCCCGGGCGAGCGGCCTGCCGACCCTCGCGGACGACTCGGGCATCGAGGTCGACGCGCTCGGCGGCGGCCCCGGCGTGCGGACCCGCCGTTTCGCCGGCGAGGACGCGACCGACGAGGACAACAACGCGAAGCTCCTGCGCGCGCTCGCCGGTCTGCCGCCGGAGCGGCGCGGTGCGCGCTACGTCTGCGTCCTCGCCCTGGCACTCCCCGGCGACGCGGGCCCGCGCGGCGGCATCCCGGTCGTCACGGTCCGCGGAACGTGCCGCGGCCGGATCGCAACCGAACCGCGAGGGACGGGCGGCTTCGGCTACGACCCGATCTTCGAGCCGGCGTCGGAGCCGCCGGGCGGGCGGACGCTGGGCCTGTGGTCGCCCGAGGAGAAACACCGGATCTCGCACCGCGGCGCGGCGGCCCGCCGGATGACCCCGATCCTCCGCGAGCTGGGGTTCTGAACGATGCGGGATCTTCGCCGGGTGTGCGTCTTCTGCGGAGCCGGCTCGGGCCGCGACCCACGCTACGCGGCCACCGCCGCCGAGGTCGGGGCGGCGCTCGCCGGCCGCGGGATCGAGATCGTGTTCGGCGGCGGCCGGCGGGGACTCATGGGCGCGCTCGCCGACGGTGCCCTGGCGGCCGGCGGGCGGGTGACCGGTGTCATCCCGGCCGGGCTCGTCGACCGCGAGCTGGCCCATACCGGCGTGAGCGACCTGCGGATCGTGACGACGCTCCACGAGCGCAAGGCGGTCATGGCCGAGCTGTCGGACGCGTTCATCGCCCTCCCCGGCGGGCTGGGCACGCTCGAGGAGCTGGCCGAGGTGCTGTCGTGGGCCCAGCTCGAGCTCCACGCCAAACCGATCGGCGTCCTCGATGTCGGCGGCTACTTCGAGCGGCTCGTCGCCTTCCTCGACCACGCCAGCGCGGAGGGGTTCGTCGCCGACCGCCACCGCGACCTGCTGCTCGTCGAGTCGAACCTCGACCGGCTCCTCGAGCGGTTCGCCGCGTGGGAGCCGCCGGCCGGACGCTTCGGCTGACCCACGGGCCTCCCGCGCGGAATACCAACCCGGGAAGTGGTACGGGCTGATTCGACCTGCGCGACGCGTCCCTCACGCCCGCTTCGTGCTCGGAGTTCCCGGCTGAAGCGGCGATTCGCCCGCAAATTCCTCTGGACCACCACCCCGGTTGGTGTTCGAGCCATGACCGGCGGCGGCCTGCGGGACCAGGGTGCCCGCTAGGGTGCCGCCGCGGCGTCCTCGGCCGGCGGCCACGGCCCGGGCGTGACGCCCGGCTCGGGGAAGACGACCGCGACCATCTCGGCGATCCGCGACGGCACCGGGACGACGACCGAGCCGTAGGGGTGGTTGGCCCCGCCGGACTTGACCATCGGCGAGGTCAGGACGGCCCGGATCGTCCGCTTGCCGTCGATCTCCTCGGCCAGCGCCGCGAGCTCGGGAAGCAGGGACGGCGGCAGGTCCGTCCGGGCGGCGTCGCCGATCGCGTCGAGCAGGCGCGGCAGGCTGAACAACAGGTTGCCGCCCGAGACGGCCCGGTTACGGAGCGCGACGAGGACCTCCTGCTGGCGGGCCGCCCGGGTGAAGTCGGTCTCCCCCGTCGACCGCCGGACGCGGGCGTAGGCAAGCGCGTTCGCCCCGTCGAGATGGTGGATGCCCGGCTCGATCGACCAGCCGGGGCCGACGCCGAACCCGCCGTAGCGCGGGTCGGACAGCGCCTTCGTCACCTCGATCTCGACGCCGCCGACCGCGTCGATCATCCGGACGAACCCGCCGAGGTCGACCTTCGCGTGGTAGTGGATCGGCAGGCCGAGCAGCGCACCGACGGCGTCCTGGAGCGCCCGCGTCCCGCCCTCGGGGAACTCGTCGGGGTGCCGGTTCGCGTAGCCGAGCAACGAGTTGACCTTCGGGGCGAAGACGTCGCCGTCGCCGAGCGGGACGTCGACGAGGTCGCGCGGGATCGACAGCATCGAGACGGTCCGCCCGACCGGGTCGAGGGATACGACGATCAGCGAATCGGTGAGCGCCTGGGTCCGGTTCGGGCCGGCGTCGATCCCCATGAGCAGGACGTTGATCCGCTCGCCGGTCGCCGGGCGCGGCCCCGACGTCGAGCCCGGGTCGTCCTCGCTCCCGCCGATCGCGCCGTTCCCGAAGACCCGATCGAACGCGCCGAAGGCGCTCGATCCGACGTTGAACGCGATCGCGTGGGGGATCGCCGCGACGAGCAGGACGACGACGAGCCCGACGCCGCCGAGCCGCCCGGGCCTGCCCGGGTAGCGTCGGTCGACGAACGCCTCGAAGACCGCGAGGAGTCGCCACGCAAGGACGACGACGTTCAGGACGAGCAGCGCCTGCAGGGTGGACGGCACGATCGCGTGGGCGAGGAGCATCGTCGGCGAGAAGAGCTGGAGGAGGAGCCAGGCGAGCCCCAGCAGGACCAGCGTCGGCAGCGCGAAGACCGCCGCCGGCCGGGCCCGTCGGTTGAACGCCTGGCCGAGGCCCGGAACGATCGCCGAGAGGGTCGCCGCGAAGAGCCGGCGCCGGTCGGTCGGGCGGCTGTCGCGAGTCATCCGTCGGGCGTGCACGTCGGGGGCCGGGTCTCCGTGGGAAGGACTGGTGGCGCACGGTGGTGGGCGCCGTCGCCGAGTCTAGCGCCGGAGCCCTGCGGCCGGCGTGGCGACGCCGGGCGGTCGATCAGCCTGCCAGTGACCGCCCGGCGTCATGGTTCTGACGCGCGAGGCGGCGATTCTGTGCCGCGGTCAACCTCCGCCGATCGGGCGCGCCAGGAGCGTCACGAGTCGCCGCTCGGGACCCTCCCCGGGCCAGGCGAACGAGAGCGCGACGCTCGAAGCGTCCTCGGTCGCGGCCGCCGGGATCCCGACGACGAGCCGACCGCCCGGCGAGAGATCGACCCGTCCGGGCGGCAACCGCCCCTCCGCGACCGCCCGGTCGAGCACGGTCCGATCGGTCGGCCAGCTCCCGGCCGACTCGCTCGGGTCGGCGTCGCCGGGCCAGCGGACGAAGAGACCGGCCGCGGTCGGTTCGGGGTCCACGAGGATCAGCGACGCGGGCTCGAATCCGACGTTGACCAGCTCGACCGCCGAGGTCGAGCGGTCCAGGCGGCCCCGGATCGCCGCGAGCGGTTTATCCAGGAGCCCGCCCGCGATCTCGAGGAGGCCCTGCTCGGCCGGCCCGATCGGACCTGCCAGGTCGATGCGCCGGCTGTCGCCGTCGAAGACGAGCCGCGCGACGCGCGGGATCGCGTCGAACGGCTGCGTCGCCATACCTCCGGCTGACGCGTCGGCCGCGATGGAACCGGCGAGCTCGCGGACGCGCTCCGGATCGACGAGGTCCGGCCCGCCGAATCGGCCGACCGTGTCGACGCTCCGCCCCGGCAACGACCAGGAGCTGCCGAGGTAGAGCTCCGCCGAGCCGTCGAGCCGGAGGCGCAGCCGCAGGTCGATCGGGCGCCGCCCGCCGACCGCCCCGTAGCGCAGCTCGCCGAGGCGATCGAGCTCGTCGGAGGTGGTGCGTGAGGCCGGCGTCACGGCCCGGGCACCAGGCGGTAGCGTGGCTCGATGAACCGGCCGCGGACATCCTTGCGGCGATGCTCGTTGAGCCAGTCGCGGAGATGGTCGAGATGGCGCAGCTGGACCGTGCCGCCCTGGCCCATGATGCTCACGTTGTTCCAGTACATCGTCGTCCCGGTCGGGTCCTGCGACGACTGGGTGCCGGCCGCCGTCAGCGAGCCGACGACCGCGAGGTAGTGGCTGCCCGGCGCGTTGTATTCGTCGAGGTTGCCGATCATGTGCCCGAACTCGTGGGCCGATCCGCCGGCCCCCGTGTACCAGTTCGTCATGTTCAGGTCGCCCCACTTCGTCGGGGCTCCGGCGTGGACCCGGATCGTGTGGTGGCCCGACTGCCAGAGGACGCGGAACACCAGACGCAGGGTCGTCGTGCCGTTCTCGAGGTGGAACGCGCCGTTCCAGGCGCTCTCGATCGCGGTCTGCCACGCGGTCTTCGCCGCCGGCAGTGCCGCCTCTGCGGCGTCGTCGACCGGGTCGGTCCCGATCTTGACGGTGATCTCGAGGCGGTCGCGGTAGTAGGCGGCGTCCCAGGCGGCCGTGCCGCCGAACGAGCGCTCCTCGTATTCGCCGCTCGTGGGGTCGGTGTCGTAGAGCGTCTCGCCGAGCGAGCTCTCGAGGTCGGTCTCCTCGGCGAGGAGGCCCCGGGAGAGCATCCGGCTCGCGAAGTAGGCGTCGCCCGGGCTGAGCGCCTCGCGCAGGACGGCCATGACCTGCTCGCGCTGGGCCGGGGCTCCCCAGATCGCGGCCACCTCGGCAGCCGTGTGCCGGCCGATGATCCGGCGGACGAGCTCGAGGTCGGTGCCTTCCTCGGCCATCCAGCGGAGCTGCTGGATCAGGGTCCCGCCGAGGAGCTCGACCGCCTCGGCCATCTCGCGGTTGCCGCAGGCGCTGACGAAGACGTCGCGGATCGCGTCGTCGCCGTAGAGGGCCACCCTGGCCGCGGCCTCGGCGGCCTCGACCTTCGGGCGGAGGAGCTCCCAGCTGGCGCCCTCGTCGCCCATCCAGCGGACCTTCGTGGCGAGGTCCGTGAAGAGCAGGTCGACGAGCCGGGCCATCGTCGCGTTCGTGCAGACCTTCACGAAGTACTCGCGCCAGGCCGGCGTATCGAGGGCCGCCCGCTCGCCGGCAGGCGCCGCCTCGATGATCGGACGGATGTCGGAGAGCGACATCTCGGCCCGGATCGAGACCATCTCCTCGCCGATCCAGTTCAGCTTCGTCGCGAGGCTGAACCCGAGGTCCTCGACGGCCCGGTAGATCGTCTCGTTCGTGCAGACGGCCACGAAGAACGATCGCCAGCCGCTCGTCGCGAGGACCCGCCGCTCGGAGGCCGGGGCCGCCGTGATCAGGCCGCGGATGTCGCCATAGTCGAGCTCGGCCCGGACCGACGTCATCTCGTTGGCGATCCAGCTGAGCTTCGTTGCGAGGTCGAAGCCGAGATCGTTCACCGCGGTGAAGATCGTCGCGTTCGTGCAGACCCGCCCGAACCAGTCGCGCCAGCCCGCCGTCCGCAGCGCGGCGCGTTCAGCGGGTGGGGCCGCGGTGATCATGGCCCGGATGTCCTCGTAGTCGATCGACCGCGTCGTGCGCGCGGCGCTGTTGACCCACGACAGCTTCGTCGCCAGCGGCGGGTCGAGGTGGGTGACGGCCCGGACCATCTCGCCGATGTCGAGCGCGTCGGCCAGCCGCGAGCGATAGCCGTCGCGGAGGACCGTCTGCTTGTCGGCCGCGTTGAGCGTGCCGAGCAGGTTGATCACGTCGCCTTCGGGGACGTTCCAGCGGTCGAGCATCTCGTCCAGGCGCTGGAGCGGCGTCCGTTCGCCGGCTCGCTGGACCGTCGCTCCGCCGGCGCCCGCCCCCACCCGGTCGGGCCGATCCGTCACGAACCTCGACACGGCGCGGTTGCCGGCAAGGCGCTGGAGTCCGAGGAGGCCGGCGGGCGACATCGCCCGCTGCGGTCGCCCGTCGAGTTCCGTGCCAGCCGCGGCCGGCGGCCCGTCCGGAGCCCTCGGGTGTGTGCTCCCCTTGCCGGTGCCGGCGTCCCGGCGCTGTGCGATCGATGGTCGGTTCACCCGCCGCCTCGTCCGAATGGTCCAGCCGGCGACCGATGGGCCCACCCGGTGACCGTGCCCGCCGTCGATCGTCGTCGTCCGGCCCGATCGACGCTAGGCGCACCGACGCAGGCGTGCGGGTAGCGGCGTTGCGCGTTCGGGCTCGCGGGTCCGCCCCTTCGGGCAACGACGGTTCCGGCGCGGCGGTCCGGGGACGCGCGCGCTCACGAGCTCGACCCCGCGCCCCGACGAGATTCGAGTTTGTGCCATTTGGCCCTATCATCGGCCCTGCGGGGTGTGGCGTAGTCTGGTAACGCACGTGCTTTGGGAGCACGAGATCGTCGGTTCGAATCCGACCACCCCGACCACGTGCCACGAACAAGCTGCCGGCGAGGGGTCGGCCCCGACCGGGAGGGCGTCGCCGGTCGGTCGGAGGAGCAAACCAGGCGGAGTCCGAGCAACGCCTGGAGGGGGCCAATCACGTGATTCTTCGCGTGGTCCGGGGCAGAGTCGCCGCCGCGGATGAGGCGCGCTTCGTGGAGTTCGTCCGGGACGAGGCCGTGATGCGAGCACTCGCCGTGCCCGGCCTGCTCTCGTTCCAGCCGGGCCTCCGGCCGATCGAGAACGGCCTCGAGGTCGTCCTGATCTCCACATGGGACGACTTCACCTCCATCGCGTCGCTCGACGAAGACCTCGACTCGCCGCTGTCGCTGCCGGGCTGCTCGAGCTTCATCCACCACGGCGCCGCGGTCCACTACGAGTTCGTGAACGGATCCCTCCGATCGATGCCGCTCGACGGCGCCCGGATCCGCATCGTCCACGGCCGGCTCCACCCCAACAGCGAGGCCCAGCTCTTCGAATGGGCCCGCAGCCGCCATGGGCAACTGGCGGACGACGGGCTCCTCGTCGCCGCTCATCTCGGCCGGCGGATGGTCGGCCCCGACACCGAGGTCCTGTTCGCCGCGGTCTGGCGAGCGGCCGAGGCGCTCGACACGGTCACTCTCGAGGCCGAGCCGGTCGTGACCCTCGACGACGTGGCGCTCGGCCTCTTCGCCGACCGACCGGCCGTCGAGGAGTACGGCGCGATCATGCTCGCGCCCGGGGCCGCGCGGGCGCCGGCGCTCGTGCTGGTCGACGATGGCCGCCATTGCCTGTACGCCACCCCCGCCGTGGCCCGGCTGACCGGCCGCTCCGTGGCGGCGCTGACGTCGTTGCGCGTCGACGACCTCCTCTCGCCCGACCACGGCGCCGCTCTCGCGACGGCCTGGCCGGCGTTCGTCGAGAGCGGTCGCGGCGAAGGTTCGTTCGCGATCGTCGAGCCGGACGGCGTGACGCACCGCGTCCACTTCTCCGTCAGGGCGAATTCCCCGTGGCCGCGGTCGCACGCCCTGCTGCTGTCGGACACCGCGGACAGGCCGGTTCCCGACCTGGATCGGGCACTCGCAGAGGCGGGCGTCGTCGCCCGGCACTCGCCGCTCGCCACCGGCGTCTCGGCTGGCTGACGCTCCGGTCGGCCGCTCGCCCGGCGCAGGGGCGCGGCATACGACCGACGTCCGTCCTCGCGTCCCGCTCGGTCGTGCCGGACCGCCCATCAGGGAACGCCGTTCGGCTCTCGCGCCCGACGGCCCTGAGAGCGACGCTCGACCCGACAGTTGGCATCCGGAGGCCCCCCATGACGCTCACCGCGGTCGCGCGACCCGTGCCATGGGCCGGCACACCCGTCGTGATCGCGAACGACCGATGCAAGGGTTGCGAGCTGTGCGTCGCGGCCTGCCCGCCGAAGGTCCTCGCCCTCGACCTCGATAGCGTCAACCCCCTCGGCCATCATCCCGTCCGCCTCCTCGACGCGGCCCGCTGCACGAGCTGCGCGTTCTGCGCGCGGGTCTGCCCGGACGCCGTGCTGACCGTCCTGGCAGCCCCGAAGGAAACCGCCCGATGACGATCGCGGTG
>DASTEU010000105.1:0-2721 GCA_035709325.1 Candidatus Limnocylindrales bacterium
CGCCAGATGGTCTGGCGGGCGGCGTGGCTCAAGGACCAGGGTCGCGACTACGCGCTCGCGGCCGCCCAGGCCAAGCTGTTCGCCTCCGAAGTCTCGAGCCGGGCGACGAACGCCGGGATCCAGGTCCACGGCGGCTACGGCTACGTCGAGGAGTACAAGGTCGAGCGTTATCTGCGCGACGCGAAGCTGACCGAGATCGGGGAGGGGACGAGCCAGGTCCAGCGGCTCGTCATCGCCCGCCGGATCCTCGACCTGCGGGTCGTCTGAGGGGGTCGCTCAGTCGACCGCCACGAGGCGGACCATCAGGCGGAAGGCGCTCTTCGCCCCGACGCACGTCTGGAGGGTCATGCTCGGGCGCGACTGCGCTGCCCAGGCCCAGGATGCCGAGGTCGTCGGTCGGGTGGTCTTCCACCAGCTGACCGCGTATGTCCGGACGCGACCCGTCGAGTCGGCGTAGTAGACCTTCAGTCCCTTGCGGAGCCGGCCGGAGACGAACGCGTCGTGGAGCGGCTTGAAGACGCTGTGGGCGTGACCCATGAGGTACACGTTGTTGCGGCCGGCGCAGCCCCAGCGGTAGACGTAGTCGTCGGGCGCCCGGCTGCGCGAGCAGGGAAACGGACTGACCGAGCGGTTGATCCCGAGGGCCGGGATCCAGACGTGGTTGCGGCCGCGGTAAACGGGCACGCTCGGCTTCTCGAGGACGGTTGACCGAACGGCGGAGGCAACGGCCGGCCGAACTGCTGCCGCGCGGCTGACCGAGACCCGCTCGCGGGGAGCGACGGCCGCCGCAACGGCGTCGGCGGCCAGGGCAAGGGTGCGGGCCGCTGAGCCGTCCGACGGGATGGTCCGAGCGGCGGCTTCAGCCGGGGCGTTCCGCCCCGGCACGCTCGCTGTTGTGACGGACGCCGCCGGAGGTTCGACGGCCGAGGCGCCCCGGGCCCCGATGGCGATGCCGCCGAGCTCTGCGGCCAGGACCACGGCGAGGGCCAGGGCGACGACCCGCGTCCGCGGGCGATGGAGAGCCGACATGGCCCGAGCATCCCCGCGGCGCCCGGACCCGACCGTGGCTCGGTGGTCCCGACGTCACCGTGACGATGTGACCGGATGCACCATCCGGCACCGCCACGAACCGCTCGGGACCGCCCCGGACCGGTCGCCGCCGCGTTGCCGCCGCGATGGTTGCTCTGCCGGCTCAGCCGCCCGTGCCGGCCGCCTCGACGATCGCGTTGCGCACCGCGGCGCGGAATTCCGGCGCCCACGGGCCTGCGCCGGCGACGACGAACGGCGACGACTCGACCGATTCGAAGGCCGCGGGATCCGTGACGTAGGACCGGGCGCAGGCGTCCACTGCCGGCCGCAGCCGCTCGAACGAGGCGCGGTTGCGGAAGATGTACACGTAGATCCGGGTCGCGGTCGCCTGGTCCAGTCCGGCGGCGTCGAGCGCGATCGCCGTCCGGCCGAGCTCGAGGTCGTCGCAGCCGGCCTCGCCGGACACGATCCGGTCGACCTCGAGGCCATTCCGGAGCAGGAGCGCGGCGATGCCCTGGAAGTCCGCCGGGGTCGGGGCGGCCGGCGACGTCGAGACCGTGCCGCAGGCGACGAGGGCCAGGGCCAGGAGCGCGGCGAGCGCCGCGCCGGCGGGCGTGGCCGCGCGGCGGGGATCGAACGGGGACATCGCCGGGGAGGCTATCACCGCGCGGCGCAATCGGCCTCGCCGCGTCTCGCGTGCCCTCAGCTGCCGCGGGCCCGGCGCTTCGCCTCGCGCAGGCGGGCCAGCGTGTCATCCGGCGGGTCGGCGGGAGCCGTCGATGAGCCGGCCGCTGCACCGGTCGGAGGCGCAGGCGGCGACGAAGTGGTCGCCGCGGCAACCGTCGGCGCACGGACAGGCGATGGCGACTCCGACCGTGGTGCCGCTTCCGTCCCCAGCGACCGGCCCATCGCGGCCGCGTCCACCACCGCCGCCGATCCCGCAGGCTCGACCGCCGAGTCGCCACGGAGCAAAGCCGCCCGCGCGACCGATCCCGCCGCCCGGTCGCGGGCCGCCAGCATCCCGGCGACCTCCGCAGGGCGGGGCGCGACGACAGGGCCCCGGCGCCAGCCGCCGGCGACCCAGCGCCGTGCGTCAGCCAGCTCGCGCCGCCCGATCGAGACCCGTCGCAGGGCGATGTCGAGCGGCCAGAGCAGCAGGGCGATGATGAGCAGCGTCGGCCACAGGTCCTGGTAGGTGTCGGTCGTCGCGAGGTCGTGGGTCCAGGGTTCGGCCGCCGTGGCGATCGCCCGCCCGCCGGTCGCCGCCCGGAGCGTCGCGAGGAACGGCTCGTTCGCCCCGAGCAGCCGGTACTCGGCGGGCGTCGGCGCGACGAGCCCGAGCGTTCGGCCGAGCGGCGTCGAGCCGGGCCTGGTCTGGGAGACGCGGATCACGTAGGCACCTGCGTCGATCTCGCCGAGGGGCGCCTCGTAGACGCCGGGCGCGACCTGGTCGAGGGCGATCGCGCGCGACTCGAGATCGGGCGTCGTGAGGGCGACGCCGGTCGAGTAGAAGTCGCGCGGCGAGCCGTCCTCGGCGACGCTCTCGACCCGCAGCTTCGTGGCCCCGCCCTCGGTCACGAACGAGGCCTCGATGCCGCCGGTCTCCTCGCCCGGGAACGTCCAGCCGACGAGCTGGCTGAAGAACTTCGAGAAGCCGTCCCAGCCGAGCCAGCCGCGCGCCCAGCGCCCGGT
>DASTEU010000106.1:0-3692 GCA_035709325.1 Candidatus Limnocylindrales bacterium
GCCTGGGACGGGTCGAGCCGGGCCTGACGATCGGCGCGATCGAGGGCGGCTGGCCGTTCGCCCCCAGCATGTCGCCTGCCGTCTGCCACCTCTACCTGGACCTCCGGGTGGCGCCAGGGCAGTCGTCCGCCGGGGCCGTCCGCGAGCTCCGGGCGCGCCTCGAGGCCTTCGCGACCGGCCATCCGTCGATCGATCTGCGGGCCGGCGTGTACGCTCGCGGCCGCGGCACGCTCACCCCGCCGGACCACCCACTCGTCCGGGCCGCGGTCCAGGTCCTCGAGGAGGATCTCGGCCTGGCAGCGTCGCCGTTCCCCGTCGGCGCTGCCGACACGTCAAACGACACGTCGATCTTCCGGGAGCAGGGGATCCCGGCGATCAAAGTTGGACCGAGCGATCGGTTTGACAGCGATCGGACGCCCGCCGGGGACGGCGGGCCCCACGTCAATATCGGCGACCTCGTCGCCGCTACGCGGCTCTACGTCGGGCTGGCCCGACGCCTCGTCTGAAGGAGCGCCTGCATGACTCTCCAGCTCGACCGCTTGCCCGACTCCCTACGCGACTCTGCCCTCGCCCCCGGGACGCCCGACTACGAGGCGGCCCGTCCGGTCTGGAACGCCCGAGTCGATGCCCGCCCTGCGCTCATCGTCCAGCCGTCGTCGGTCGAGGCCGTGGCCGACGCCCTCCGCCTCGGTCGCGAGGCCGGCCTGCCGATCGCGGTTCGGGGTGGCGGCCACTCGGTGGCCGGCCACGGGACCGTCGAGGGCGGTCTCGTCATCGACCTCGTTCGGCTCGACCGGATCGCGGTCGATCCGGCGGCGCGCGTCGCCCGGGTCGGCGGCGGCGTTCGCTGGGGCGCCCTGGACCGGGTCCTCGCGGAGCACGGACTGGCGACTGTCGGCGGCCAGATCTCGACGACCGGGGTCGGCGGGCTGACCCTCGGTGGCGGCGTCGGCTGGCTGATGGGCGCGTTCGGACTGGTCGTCGACAACCTCCGGAGCGTCGACCTCATCGATGCCGAGGGCGGGAGGCGGACGGCCTCGGCAGACGACGATCCGGACCTCTTCTGGGCCGTTCGCGGCGGCGGCGGGAACTTTGGCATCGCGACCGAGTTCGAGTTCGACCTTCACCCGGTGACCACCGTCCTGGCCGGCACGCTGCTCCATCCGTTCGACCGGGCGGAGGAGGTCATCGTTCGCTTCCGGGAGGTCAGCGCGACCGCGCCCGACGAGCTGACGCTCATGGTCCTTCTCCTCCAGGCGCCGCGCCAGCCGTTCATTCCCGAGGAGCATCGCGGCCGGCCGGTCGCCCTCTTCGCAGTCTGCTGGCTGGGCGACCCGGAGCGGGGTGCGGAGGTCCTCCGGCCGATCACGTCGTACGGTCCGGCTCTCGTCGACTCGGTCCGGGTCATGCCATACCCGGCGCTCCAGTCGATGTTCGACCACGGCTCGCGGCCGGGATTCGGTAACGCCTGGCGGTCGCCGTTCCTGCGCTCGCTCGACGACGCCGCGATCGCGACGATCGTCGAGCACGGCGCCCGGATGCCGACCGACATCTCGCAGGTCCTCCTGACGAACATGGGCGGCACGGTCGCCCGGGTGCCCGACGAAGCGACCGCGTTCCCCCAGCGCCACGCTCCGTTCTATCTCGAGGTCATCGGCAAGTGGGAAGCCGGGGCGGACGACGGGCCCGCGACCGCATGGGCGGACGCCTTTGACGCCGCGATCCGGCCGTGGTCAACCGGCTACACGTACGTGAACTTCCTCGACGAGGAGGCGGCCCGGCCGGTCGGGGCGGCCTTCGACCCGGCGACACTCGCCCGTCTCGAGGATCTGAAAGGCCGCTACGACCCCGACAACGTCTTCCGGATCAACCACAACATCGCGCCGCGGCGCTGACGGTTGTGGCCGCGGTCGCCGAACCGGCCAGTGGCAACGCCGCTCATGCGGTAGCGGGGGCCGGCGCCGACGGGCCGTGGACCAGACGCCCCGCGGCGATGACGGCGCGGACGCGCTCGAGGGCCGTCACGTCGGTCTCGGGGTCGCCATCCACCGCGACGATGTCCGCAGCCAGTCCCGCAGCCAGCCGACCGGTCGTGCCCGCCAGGCCGAGCGATTCGGCGGCCACGGACGTGCAGGCGGCAAGCGCTTCGAGCGGCGTCATCCCGATCCGCTCGGCGAACAGCCGCGGCGCCAGGTGGTAGCGCCCGAACGGCGTCGCGTACCAGCCGGCGTCGGTGCCGGCGACGAGGCGGACGCCTCGCTCGCGCATCGCCGCGTCGTCGTCGAGCCGCGTCCCGTACAGCGTCGCGTTCCGGGCGAACAGGTCGTCCGGGCTCGGGTTCGTGAACACTTCGTGGGCGAAGGCCTGACCCGGCGCGACCCAGATCCCGCGACGGGCGATCTCGTCGGCGAGCTCCGGCTCGAAGACCGGCCTTTGTGTCTCCGTGTCGTAGAAGATCGCGTGCTCGATGCTGTGGACGCCGGCCGCGACGGACGATCGGATGCCGGCCGTCGTCAGGCAGTGGGCGACGACGGGCAGGCCCCAATCGGCCGCCTCCCTGACGATCTGGGTAAGAGCCTGGGCATCGAACAGGAGGAGGCCCGGCCGGGCCAAACCGCCAGTGTCGATCCCGCCGTCGACCATGACCTTCAAGCCGTCCGCGCCGAGCTTCGACTGGCGCCGGATGGCCCGCCGGACCTCGTCCCACGAGTCCGCCTCCATCCCCCACCAGTGGCCGTGACCGCCGGTCCGGGTCAGGGGCGAGCCGCAGGCGAGGACGCGCGGTGCATGGACGACGCCACGTCGGGCGGCATCACGGTACGCGAGGATCACCTCGTTCCGGGCGCCGCAGTCGCGCATCGTCGTGACGCCCTCGACGAGCGCGCGGCGGCCGTTGTCGGCGGCGCGCAGGACGAGAATCGCCTCTGGATCGGCCCGCATGTCCGCCGGCGCGGAGTGGAGGCCGGACCCGGTGGCGTGGACGTGCGTGTCGACAAGCCCGGGGACGACGGTCATCGGCCGGAGATCGAGGACCGCCTCGCGGTCGTCCGGTCGGGAGCCGAAGTCGGCCCACGACCCGATCGCCGCGATTCGATCGCCTTCCACGAGGAGCGTGTCGGCCGCGACCGGGTCCGGATCGAGGACCCGGGCCGCACGGACGAGGAGCCGGTCGGTCATCGCCTCGTCGCCCGAATGGGTGCTCGACCTCGCATCGTGCGATCCTACCCGCTCGGATGCCGTGGAGGGACCAGTCGTGACAGGCAGCTCGACGCTCTACCGGGCCGTCGTCCGGCCCCTGCTGTTCCGTCTTTCACCGGAGCAGGCCCACCGGTTCGCGCTGACGACCCTCCGTTGGGCCCCGCCCTGGCGCGCGATCGGCTGGACCCTCCGAGTGGAAGACCCGCGCCTCGCCGTCGACCTTGGCGGGCTGCGCGTCCGGAACCCGGTCGGACTCGGGCCCGGGGTCGACAAGAACGGCCTGGCCGTGGGCGCCCTCGGCGAGCTCGGGTTCGGCTTCCTCGTCGTCGGTTCGATCACCCGCGACGCCCGGCCCGGCAACCCGCGGCCCCGTCTCGCCCGGGACGTGCCACGCGAGGCGATTCTCAATTCGCTGGGCCTGCCGAGCCTCGGCGTTGAGGCGGCCGTCCGGGCTCTCGGCCGGGCCGGCAAGGGCCCGGTCCCGGTCATCGCCA
>DASTEU010000107.1:0-5031 GCA_035709325.1 Candidatus Limnocylindrales bacterium
GTCCTCGATCCGGACGCCGGTCTCGCCCTCGAGGTAGATGCCCGGCTCGACCGAGAAGACCGTCGGCGAGGACAGCGGCGAATCCGGCGCCCGGCGGCTGAGCGACGGCAGCTCGTGGGTCGCGAGGCCGATCCCGTGACCGAGCCCGTGACCGTACGCCGGCCAGCGCCCGTCCTCCGCGATGTGCTCCCGGGCGACCGCGTCGAGGTCGCGCCCCGACGGCAGCTCGAGGTCGCCGCCGACGGCCGCCTCGAGCCGGGCGATCGCAGCGGCCTGCGCCGACGCGACCATCCCATGGATCGCGACGTCTCGCGCCGACGGTTCGCCGACGAACATCGTCCGGGTCATGTCGCGCCGGTAGCCGCCGACCTGGGCGCCGAAGTCGAAGAGGACGACCGCGCCGCTCGCGAGCTCCGTCGGTCCCGGCGCGCCATGGGGCAGCGCCGCGTTCGGCCCTGCAAGGCAGGTCGGGTCGAAGGCGACAGCCTCGGCGCCGCCGGTGCGCAGGAGCCACTCGAGCTCCAGCGCAAGCGTGGCCTCGCTGATGCCCGGCCGGATCTTCGGGAGGAGCGTCGCGAGGGCCCGGTCGGCGACGGCGCAGGCGGCGGCGATCCGTTCGTTCTCGGCGGGCTCCTTGATCGCCCGATCCGCCTCGAGCCAGCCCTCGACCGGAACGAGCTCGACGGCCGGCGCCGCGGCCTCGAGCCGCCGCCAGAGGGCATGCGGGACGAGCGCGGCCTCGACCGCGACCCGCCGCGCCCCGATCGACGCGACGAGCCCGGGCCAGGACGCAGGCAGGTCGTAGCCGGCGTCGACGAGCTGGGCCGCGGGGCTTTCGCGGCCGGCCTGGATCGTGTACCGCGAGTCGGCCAGGACGACGACTTCGTCGGTCCCGACGAGGAACTGGCCCGAGTGACCGGCGACCTTCTCCTCGCCCTCGCCGAGCGTGAACCCGGTCAGGTACCGGGAATGCTCGCGGCGGATGCCGAAGTAGGCATCGATGCCGCTCGACTCGAACCGGGCGCGCAGTCGGGCAAGCCGGCCGGGCCGGGCGGCCCTGTCGGCGTCGGCCCAGCGGGCCAGGTCTGCCGCGCTCGGCGGCTCGCGGAAGTCCGCCGGCTGGGGCAACGTCCGGCCCGCGCCGACCGCCATCAGTAGCCGTACTCCGCTCGGTTGGCATCGTGTTCGGCCTGGTCGCGGGCGAACGCGTGGCCGTTGGAGCCGTCGCGCTTGGCGAGGAAGAAGACATAACCCTCGGCGGTGTCGGGGGCGAGTGCCGCTTCGATCGACGCCAGCGTCGGCGTGCAGATCGGGCCCGGGATCAGTCCCTCGGTCTGGTAGGTCTGGTAGCCCTGGAGCGGCTCGGGCAGCATGATCTCGGACATGCCGACGTCCTGGGGCACGTTCCAGAACACGTACTCGCGCCAGCGCTCGAACTCGAGCGCATCCAGGGCGACGGTGTCGTACGCATAGATGACCGTCGGGTCGGCCTGCAGCAGGCGATGGCCGAGCTTGCCGTCGAGCCGGTTCTGGTAGACGCCGGCGATCAGCGCCCGCTCCTCGTCGAGGATCGCCTCCCGCTCGACGAGCGAGGCGAGGGCGAGCACCTGGTGGAACGTCAGCGCCCGCTCCTGGGGCACCTCCGTCCGGTCCCCGACGGCGGCTCGGAAGCGCTCGAGCATCAGCCGGACGAGCTCCTCGCCGCTCGTGTCGGGCAGGACCCGATACCGGGCCGGCCAGAGGTAGCCCTCGAGCGAGGCGCCCTCCGGCAGCTCGAGCCACTCGTGGTCGGCCAGAAGCTTCGGAGTGGGGTGTTTGGCGAGTTCGTAGAAGTCGCGCGGGTCCATCGTCAGTCCGTCGATCGTCTGGAGCTTTGCCGTCATCTGCTCGAGCCGGAGGCCCGTCCGGAAGTCGATGTCGACCTGGGCGATCACCGGTGGATCGAGGAGCGCGCTGACGATCTCCTCCGGCGTCATCGACCGGCGCAGGATGAACTCCCCGGTCTTGAGCCGCTCGGTCAACTCCCGTTCGACGGCGATCATCACGAACGCTCGCCGGTCGAGCAGGAAGCCCTCCTCCTCGAGTCGCGCCGCGATCGAGGACGCACTCTCCCCCGCGCCGATCGTGAACGCGATCTGTTCGGTATCCGTCGAGGCCGGCTTCGTCAGCGCCTCGCCGACGTCCTCGCGGACGAGGTCGGCGACGAACGGCACGTCGAGGGCGCCCGGGCTGTCGCCGGCCCAGCCGATCACGGCGTCGCGGACGACCGGCCGCAGGACCGTGACGAGCACGGCAAGGACGATCGCCCCGAGAACGAGCGCGAAGAGCAGGAACCGGAGGACCCCGCCTGCGCCGCCCCCTCCCCCGCCGCGCCGGCCGTAGCCGTTGCCCGGACCGTAGCCGCCGTTGCCGTCGCCGCGGCCGACGCTGCCGCGGGCGCGGTAGTCGGGCTCCCACGGCTCCTCGTACCGATCGTCCTCGATCGGGTGGGCCTGGTGGCGATCACGCGGGCGTCCGCCGGAGCGGATGGTCATCGTGGCGTCTCCCTGGCATCGTCGGTGCTGGTTCCCCCGGAGCCCCGGTTCGCGGCCCGCGCGTCGAGCTCGTCCTGGAGGATGATCGCGGCCGCCTCGCGATCGACCCGCGCCCGCCAGGCCTCGCGCTGCGTGCGCGTCGGCGGCCCGCCCGAACGGCCACGCTTCATCGGGCCGATCCGGCGTTCGGCGAGGTGGCTGGTCAGACGCTCATCGCGAAGGACGATCGGCCGGTCGAGGAGCGGCGCGACGGCCGCCACCCACGCCCGGGTGAGCTCGGCCTGGCTCCCTTCGTCGCCGCCGGCGTGAAGCGGCAGGCCGACGACGAGTTCTGCGACCTCCTGCTCGGCGACGACCCGGCCGATGGCGGCGGCGTCCGCGGTGGGGTCGTCGGCGCGCCGGATCGTCGCGAGTGGCAGCGCCCGCCCGCCGTCGTCGTCTGCGATCGCGAGGCCGATGCGTCGCTCGCCGAGATCGACCCCCAGGATCCGCCTCACGGGGCCGACCCGCTCGCGGCGGGTGGCGCGGACGACGCGGTCGCCTCGGAGGGGGTCGCGGCGGGCGTCGCCGATCGTTCCGGCGAGCCGGTCGCCGACGGTTCCGCCGATCGATCGTCTCCGGCCGGTCCGCCCTGGCCGGTGATGACGATCGTGACCCGCGACTCGAGCCCGGGAATCGTCGTGACCCAGTCCGGCCAGGTCCGGATGTCGACCCGACCGAATGCCGCCAGGATGGATTCTGCCTCCTCGACGGTCCGGCCCTTGATCCGGGCGAGCAGGTCGGCGGGATCGAGGAGGCGGACCCGCTCGGCACGGGCCTGGACCGGGAACGACACTTCGCCGCCGGTCACGGTCGGCTCGCCCTGGTCGATGTCGATCGACCCCTCCACGAGGCGGTGGTCGGCACCGACGTTCGAGAGCAGCCGCGTCTCGGCGATCGCCTCGACCGGCGAGTCGTCGACGGCGATGACCGTGCCGGTCGCCCGCAGGCCGAGGTCGAACGTCTCGACTTCCTGGCCGAGGAGCGTCGCCGGATCGACGGTCGGGGCCGGCTCGCCGAGGACCGCGGTCTCCGGGAAGGGCGTCGCCCCCTGCGCAGCCCCCGCCCCGCCGTCGACCGCGGCCGCGAAGGCCTCGTCGAGCTGCGGGCGGAGGGCCTCGAGAGCCGCGTCGATGTCGGCCTGGGCGATCTGGGGGAACTCCTCGCGGCTCCCGCCGCTCGTCGCCGCCCGGTTGCGGACCTTGAGCGTGAGGGGGTCCTCGTCCGCGGGGATCGTGAGGATCGTGTTCGGCTCGACGTTGCCGGCAGGACCGGGGGCGACGGCGGTGACGCCGACGTCGGCCTCGGTCGGGACGATCTGGAGGCCGACGAGCCGGGCCCGATCGACCGTCACCGCGCCGTTCGTCCGGAACCGGACGCCCGACTGGGTGCTGACGATGCTGCCGGCGGGCACGGTGTTCGCCGAGGTGAAGTCGAGGTTCGAGAACGTCACCTCGCCGGAGGCGGCGGCTTCCTCGACCCGCCGGCCGGCCGTCGTGAACGTCTGGCTGACCTCGACCGGCACCTCGAGGCGCTGGGCTGGCACGACTGCCTCGTCGGCGTCGACGCCGGTCGCCTCGGGGTCGGCCCGGACGACGAGCGAGATCGGCCCGATCTCCTCGCTCCGGGGCGTCACCGTGATCTCGGCCGCCGGCAGGAAGACGTAGGCGGCGACCCCGGCGACGAGCAGCAGGAGGACGCCGGCCGCGGCGGCCACGAGCGCCGGGGTTCCGATCGTCGGCAGCGACAGGTCGCCGATGCGAGGCAGACCGCGAGCTGGCGGCGCCGACGTGACCCGGCTCGTCGAGCGGCTCGCCGATGACTCGTCCGAGGGCCGCACGGGGGCGCCGACCCGCGTCGATGCGGCCCCTGGTGCGGTCCCGGTGCCTGATGAACGTGCGGCGCCTTCCGCGGCGGCCGTGCCCGCGCCGGCGCCGGTCCCGGCCGCGGCGGCACCGACTGCCGCGGCGGCCCCGCCTGCTGCGGCCGAGCCGGCACCCCCGGCCGCACTCGACGCCGCACCCGACGCGACGGGTCCGACGCGCCCGCCCGGCGGGACGAGCGGCAGCTGGATTGCCTCGGTGTCCTCGGATGGCGGCTGGTCGGCCTTCCGGGATCGCTTCCGGACCGGCGGCGGTGCGGTCTCGGGCTCCGTCGCAGGAATGCTCAGCGGCGTGGCAGGCCGCTCGCCCGGCGGCAGCACGACCGTCTCGGAGGCGGCCAGCCCGACCGCGGCCCCTCCGGCCCCGGCTGCCGCGCCGCCGCCGCCCGCGGCCGAGGCCCCGTTCCCTCCCGGGCCCTCCCCGGTGCCGGCGGTCTCGTACTCGGCGACGCTCGCGAAGACCGGCAATCCCGCCGAGGCCGCGAGGGCCCGCGTCGCGGGATCGGCCGCGACGATCGAGAGGCGGCGGTTGTTGACGATCGCCTCGCGCGAGAGGAGCCGGAAGTTCATCCGCGA
>DASTEU010000108.1:0-2282 GCA_035709325.1 Candidatus Limnocylindrales bacterium
GCCGGTGCCACCCGGTGACCGGCTCGGCCGGGGCGCTCGTCCGCCTGCGCGGACTCCACCCGGGCGTCGTCCTCGCGATCCTCGACATCGTGGGTCTCGCGATCGCCGCCTACCTGAGCTCCGTCGCCCTCACCGGCACGCTGCCGTACTGCGGCCCGCTCAAGGGCTGCGAGGAGGTCGCGCTCTCGGAGTACTCGCGGATCGGCGGCATCCCGGTTGCCGTCTTCGGGGTGGTTCTCTCGCTGACGCTGTTCGTCCTCGCGGTCGCCTGGTGGCGGACGAGCCGGCCGGCGCTCCTCGCCGCCCATTACGGGCTGTCGCTGCTGGGCGTGATCTTCGAGGTCTACTTCACGTACCTCGAGCTCTTCGTCATCGGCTACATCTGCGTCTGGTGTGCCGCCTACGGGATCAGCCTGGTGGCCCGGTTCGGTGTCGCACTCTGGGTCTGGCTCCGTCGCGATCGATACTCGCCGGAGTACGCCGCGTAGCGGAAGCGCGCGGCCGCCGGGCACGATGACGACCCGCACCGCCCCTACCATGGCGCCATGCGCCTGACCCCCTGGGAGGAAGAGCGGATCCTCGTCTTCAGCGCGGCCGAACTCGCCCGTCGCCGCCGGGAGCGCGGCGTCCTGCTCAACGCCCCCGAGGCGATCGCGATCATCTGCGACGCGATGTTCGAGGCCGCCCGCGACGGAGTCGATTACGCGGAGGTGGTGACGGCCGGCCGAACCGCCGTCGCGATCGACGAGGTGATCCCCGGCGTCCGGGAGATCGTCGACGAGATCCGCCTCGAGGTCCTCATGGGCGACGGGGTCCGCCTCGTCGTGCTGGTCGATCCGCTGGGTGCCGGCGACGGCGGGCCCGCCGGGCGCGAGGCCGACGGGCCGGGCGCCGTCCGGCACGCCTCGGAGCCGCGGCCCGACCCGAACGCCGGCCGGGAGCGGCGGGTCCTCACGGTCCGCAACGAATCGACGCGCACGGTCCGCGTCTCGTCCCACTACCCGTTCGAACGGGTGAACCCGCGGCTCTCGTTCGACCGGGCCGCAGCCGAAGGGTTCCGCCTCGACCTGCCGGCCGGGGCCTCCGAGCGCTGGGCGGCGGGCGAGACCAGGGAGGTTGCCCTCGTCCGCTTCGGCGGGGAGACGGACGGATGACGGACCTCGATCGCCCCGGCGCGATCGCCCGCTACGGCCCGAGCACCGGCGACCTGGTCCGGCTCGCCGACACCGATCTCTGGATCAGGGTCGAGGACGACCGCCAGGCGGGCGGTGACGAACCGCAGTGGGGCTACGCGAAGAATCTCCGGCCGCGGGGCACCCAGGCCTCGTCGAGCCGACCGTCGGAGCTCGACATCGTCGTCGCCGGCGCGGTCGTCGTCGACCCCACGATCGGGATCGTCAAGGCCGACATCGGGATCAAGGGCGGCCGGATCGTCGGCGTCGGGCGGGCCGGCAACCCCGCCATCAGCGACGGGATCGAGCTGCCGATCGGACCCCACACCGCGCCGATCGCGGGCTACGGCCTCATCGCGACGCCGGGGGCCGTCGACAGCCACGTCCACGCGATCAGCCCGGAGCTCATGCCGGCCGCGCTGTCGGGCGGCGTGACGACGCTCGTCACCGCGGGGTTCGAGGAGCCGCCGTGGGCGATGGAGCGGACGCTCGCGGCCCTCGCCGGCTGGCCGCTCAACGTCGGACTCCAGGCGTGCGCCCGCTCCGACGACGAGTCCGAGATGGGACCGCTCGCCGAGGCCGGCGCGGTCGGGCTCAAGATCCACGAAGACTACGGTGCGTACCCGACGCTGATCGACGCCGCCCTCCGCTTCGCCGATGCGTGGGGCCTCGCGGTCTCGCTCCACACCGACGGCCTCCACGAGTCGGCCGAGCTCGAGGACACGATCGCCGCGATCGCCGGGAGGACCGTCCACGCCTACCACGTCGAGGGCACCGGCGGCGGCCACGTGCCGGACCTGCTCGGGCTCGTCCGGGAGCCGAACGTCATCTGCTCGTCGACGACGCCGACGCTGCCCTACGGGGTCAACGCGCCGGCCGAACACGTCCCGATGATCGTCCTGAACCACGGCGGCTCGTTCGCCGTGGCGGCCGACGTCACGCTCGCCCGGGAGCGGATCCACCCCGCATCGATGGCCGCCGAGGGGCCGCTCCACGAGCTCGGCGCGATCGGCATCGTCAACTCCGACTCGCAGGGGATGGGCCGGATCATGGAGTCGGTCCGGCGGTCGCTCCAGCTGGCCCACGTGATGAAGGCCTGGCGGGCGACCG
>DASTEU010000109.1:0-3848 GCA_035709325.1 Candidatus Limnocylindrales bacterium
GCCTCCGGCCGCACGCCACGCTCCGCAACGGGTTGCGGGTGCGGATGTTCGAGGGCCCTCACCTTGGCGGTGGTGTGGTCAGCGCGACTCCGGACGAGGTGCTCGCGGCGCTCGATCGGCTCGATCCGGACCTGCCGTGGACGAAGGTCCGCGACCAGATCGTTCCCGTCCTGCCCCGTGTCCGGCCGTTTCCGGGACCGGACCTCGACCTCGTCCGGACGGTCCTGCCGCCGGGCATCCTCGTGAGCTTTGCGATCGACATCGGGCCCGCTCTCACCCACATCGGCTCGGATCTCCTCGAGTCGTGGCCGATCGATCGGGCCACGCTCGTCGCGACCGGACTCGCGAACCTCCGCCGGTTGGCCGACGACTGCGGCCCGGAGCGGGTGCTCCACGACCACATCGGCGACGTCCCCATCGGCGTCTTCCAGTCACGGGTCGGAATCGCGTCGGCCACCCTGCTGATCCCCGATCGGCTCGCCCGGATCCTCGGACCCGGACCGTACCTGCTGCTGGCGCCGATGCGCGACGTCCTCATCGCCCTGCCGGCCGACGTCGACCGCGTGTTCGCCGCCTGGCTTGCCGACGAGTGGGAGGCGCTCGACCCCAACCACCTCCACCTTGGAGGCTTCCGCTATGCGGATGGCGCGGTCGTGCCCGTCGCCCTCGAGGACGGCGCCGCCCGCGCCTGACCGCGAACGGCCGTCCGTTCGCGGAGGGTCAGGCGCTGATGCCGGCGACCCCGAGCAGGCCCGGCATCACCGTTCCGAAGAGGTAACCGGCGATCCCGGCGGCGACGGCGAGCATGAGCACTTCGAACCCGGAGCTCAGGGCCGACCGATGCGTCCAGCGGCTCTTGACGACGCCGATCCCGAACAGGACGCCGCCCGTGGCGACGGCCGAGACCGGCAGCGCCGGTCCCACGGGAAGCAGCAGGAACGGCAGGACCGGGACGAGGGCGCCCGCTCCGAAGGCGGCGCCCATGAGCAGCGCTCCCTGGAGGACGCTGCCGTGCTCGTCGTCGACCTGGATCCCGAGCTCCTTGCTGACCATCGTCCGCAACAGGACGTCCGGGTGGCGGGCCATGAGCGCCGCGACTCGGGCGGCATCCTCGTCGCCGAGGCCCTCCTCCGCGAGCATGTAGGCGACCTCGGCCTCGGCCTCGCCGGGGCGCTCCTCGACCTCCGTCCGCTCGTTCGAAACCTGGGCGTCGTAGATCTCGCGCTGGCTCTTGGAGCCGATGTACTCGCCGGCCGCCATCGAGAACACGCCCGCCAGCCCCGTCGCGATGCCCGCGACCACGATCGGGAAGGCCTGTCCCGATGCTCCGGCGACGGTCGCCACGACGGCCAGCGTCGACACGAGACCGTCCTGGGCGCCGAAGACGACCTCGCGAATCTCGCCGAGCAGGGCGCTCGCCTTGCGCTCCTCGGCGAGATGTTCGGCCAGCCAGGCCTTCGGGTAGGCGGAGGCCGGCGCGCCCGGTTTGGGGCGACCCGCCGCGGTCGGGGTGTCGGCTGTCATGGGACTCTGTCTCCGTTGGGCCGCGCCGTTCAAGGCGACCTTCGCCGTGTGCGCTGGCGTGCTTTACCGGGTCCCGGAAAGCACGAAACCCCGCCGGCCGCAGCCGACGAGGTGACCGAGCCACAGTACCACGAACGACCGTCCGGGGCGGGCGCGGGGTCGGCCCCATCGCCGAGGTGCCGCCGCGTCCCTCGACGACCAACGGGTGTAGCGAGGCGGCCACTCGTCGGCCGCCCGCTCGCCGAGGAGCGCAGACGCGATACCGAACTCGTAGAGATCGTACGTCCGGTCTACCTCGAACGACCAGCCGGCGGCGATGGGTGCCCGGATCGCCGGATCCTCGATTCGCCGTGCCCGGCCGCGGACCAGGAACTCGCTCGGCGCTGCGGGGTCCTGGTGGGCGTGGAGCGCAAACCGCCCATCCCGTTCGAGATCGAACCGCTTCGCCGACGCGAGCAGGAACGCCACGAGCCGCCCGTCGACGATCGCGAGGTCGATCGGGTGAATCCGCGGCGGCTCGTCGTCGCGGACCGTGGCGAGGAGGGCCTGCCCGCCTCCGTCGCGTTCGAAGAGCCTGCGGCCGGCCGCGGCGAGGTCGGGAGCCGCGCTCTCGAAGTCCGCCCAGCTCAGCATGCCGCGGAAGGCTCGGTCCCTCGCTCGGTGCGCGGTGCGGAGGGCACCTTGAGCGGCCTCGCCGCCGGACGTGCCCGAACGGCCTGCGCGCCGTCACGGGTCGCCCGGCGAGCGGTCTCGGCGAGGCGCCCGCGCTCCGCCTCGCGGAGCAGCTCGGCCGTTCGCTCGAGCGCGAGGCTGTGGAGGATGTAGTCGTTCACTCGCTGGATCCTCGTGCCGCCGTCAGATGCCGGCCGGGCGGCGACGATCGTCGCCGATGCGGTCCCGGGAGTCGGTCCCGTAGCGGCCCGCGAGCCAGTCGAAGGCGGCGAGGCCGGCCACGATCGCGAAGGCCGCGGCGGCGAGGCTGAGGGCATCCATGTCGGTTCTCCGGTTCGTTCGCGGATCGATATTCGATGGGCCGAGTTTCACGCATGAGCGGTCCTCTGGTAAGGTCCGGTTCAATGGCCAGATCACGGACCAGTTCCGAGCTTGAACTCTTCGTCCCGCTCGATCGAACCGACGGGTCGCCCCTCCACCGCCAGCTCGAGCGGCAGCTGCGCGACGGGATCCGCAGCGGCCGCCTTCCGCCCGACACGAGCCTGCCATCGAGCCGGTCCCTCGCCGGTCAGCTCGGGGTGTCGCGAGGCATCGTCGTCGAGGCCTACGAGCAGCTCGTCGCCGAGGGCTACCTGGCGAGCCGGCCGGGTGGCACGACTCGGGTCGCCCAGGCGGCCGCGCCAGAGCCGGCCCGCCGGGCACTGCCCGCGACGGAGCGGTTCCCGTTCGACTTCCGCCCGGGCCGCCCGGATGTCGACCTCTTCCCGCGCGACGTGTGGCTCCGCTCGCTCCGGCGGGTCCTCAACGAGGCGCCGAGCGAACGGCTCGGCTACATGGGCGGCCACGGCGTCCCCGAGCTGCGGGACGCGCTTGCCTCGTACCTCAACCGCGTCCGCGGCACGTGCGCCGACCCGGCCGACGTCATCGTCTGCACCGGGTTCACCCAGGGCCTCCGCCTCGTCGCCCGCGTCCTGAAGTCGGCAGGCGCCCGGCGGATGGCGATCGAGGATCCGGGTCAGCTCGAGGCCCGCCGGACGATCGCGGAGGCCGGCCTCGAACCCGTACCGATCCCCGTCGACGACGCCGGGATGCGGGTCGAGCTCCTCGCGCGCGCCGGTGTCGACGCGGTCCTCGTCACGCCGGCCCACCAGTACCCGACCGGCGGCGTGCTGCCGCCCCACCGCCGGGCGGCGCTCGTCGCCTGGGCCGCGGAACGCGGGGCGCTCATCGTCGAGGACGACTACGACGCGGAGTTCCGCTACGACCGCGAGCCGATCGGGGCGATCCAGGGCCTGGAGCCCGAACGCGTCGTCTACGTCGGCTCGGCGAGCAAGATCCTTGCACCCGGCCTCCGGCTCGGCTGGATGGTGGTCCCCAGCCGCCTCGCGGACGAGCTGGCCGCCGCCAAGAAGGCGATCGACCTCGGCTCCCCGGCGCTCGAGCAGCTCGCGTTCGCTGATTTCCTCTCGCGCGGCGAGCTCGACCGGCACCTCCGCCGGATGCGGCCGATCTACCGGCGCCGCCGCGATGCCCTGCTCGAGGCGCTCGCGCGGCACCTGCCGGAGCTCGAACCGGTCGGCGCGTCGGCGGGGCTCCACGTCCTCGTGTGGCTTCCGCCCGACACCGATGTGGCTGCGTTCCGCCAGGCGACC
>DASTEU010000110.1:0-5506 GCA_035709325.1 Candidatus Limnocylindrales bacterium
ATCGGTCCCATGCCTCTTGGTACTTGCGGCGCAGCCCTCCCCCGTTCGCACCAGACGGGCGGTCCCGGTGCCCCGACCGGCCTTGGGTAGACTCGCAATCGTGCGGGTCCGGATCTTCGAGCTGCGCCTGATCGCGATCGCGCTCGCCCTGGCGTGGGGCGTGGTCTCGGCGATCGTGCTCATCGGGTATCGGCCGGGCGGACCGGTCGACATCCTCGTCGGGCTGGAGGCCGCGGTGCCGGTTGCGATCGCCGCCGCGAGCTTCGTCTGGCCCCCGACCGCCCACGGCCGGCGCGCCTTTGCCGCGATGGTCTGGCTCGGGCTCGGCTCGCTGCTGCTGCTCGTCCCGTCGATCGCAGACGTCTCGGAGCAGCTCGGCAAACGCGGCGCCCAGACGCTCCTGCCATCGGTCGAGGCGGCCTACCCGTGGGCCCTCGCGCTGGTCGGGACGAGCCTCTTCGCGGGCTTCGGCGTAGCCCGCCGGATGCTCGGCGAGACGGCGATGCGACGGCGCCGGCTGCTGCGCGGCGTCGGCGTCGCGGCGGTCCTCGCCGCCGGCGGGGCGACCCTCTTCACGACGGTGGCGATGGCCAACGAGCTCGCGTTGCGCGACCGGCCGACGCTTTCGTCACGCTTCGGGCCGACCTCGGGCGACGCCGCGCCGCCCCTCTGCTACGAGCCGCTTCTCGTCGGTCCGACCGCCCGCCTGGGCCTCCGCCTCGAGGGCGAGATCGACGGGCGCTCCATCGGCAGCGTCGACCTTGCCGGCAGTCGCGACGGGCTCGACTTCCGCTGGCTCGCCTACGCCGCGACCTCGCGACAGCTCGGGCTGCACGGGGCGGCCCGCCTCGCCGACCGGGCCTGGATCCGGGAGCCGTTCGGCGGCTGGCGGCGCGCCGAGATCGGCGAGGTCGCGGCCCACACGATCGACGTGCGCGTCTTCGAGACCGCCCTCGCGACCCGCGACGCCGCCGAGTTCCACGGCCTCGACGTCATCGAGGGTGCCCGCGGCCGGCACTGCCGCCTTGCCGTCGACGGGCCGACGTTTCGCAGCGCGTTCCCTCACATCCAGTGGCTCGTCGGCCGGGCCGACCTGTCGAGCTGGCGTGGCGAGCTCGACTACTGGATCTTCCTCGACGGCCAGCTCGGCTGGGTCACCGGCAGCATCAACGGCGGGGCGAACGAGCTGCGCGAAGGCGCGATCCAGGCGACGCTCCGGGTCAACATGACCGCGACCGAACGCGGCAGGCCTGTCACGATCGACCCACCAACCCGCTGATCACGATCGACCCACCAACCCGCTGACGGAGGCGCGCACCGCGTGGACGACGAGACCCGATCCGGCAAACGCGACCGGCTCGCCCGGCTGACCCGGGTCGTCTCGCTCCTGCGGGCCCACCCCGACGGGATGGCGATCCGCGACATCGCCCGCCGCATCGACGTGTCCGTCCGGACCGTGTACCGCGACCTCAACGCGATCGAGGGCGAGATCGGGATCGGCGTCTGGTCCGACGGCGGTGTCTGGGGCCTCGCGGCCGACGAGTTCCTGCCGCCCCTCAAGCTGACCCAGGACGAGGCGATGGCCGTCGTCCTCTCGGCCCGTCTGATGGTCCGCTACGCCGACAAGTACGAGCCCGATCTCGCCTCGGCGTTCGAGAAGCTCGGCGAGGTGCTGCCGGCCGGCCTCCGGGAGCATGTCGCCCGGACGCTCGACGTGCTGTCGCGGCATCCCCACGACGAACGCTTCAGCCGCCACGTCCGCCTGCTCACGAAGGCGTGGGCAGAGCGGCGCGTCGTCTCCCTCGATTACGAGCCGGCCCGCTACGGCCCCGACGCGGCGCCGCGGACGGCCCGCGTCCGGCCCTACCTCATCGAGCCGTCGCTCCAGACCCACGCCCTCTATCTCGTCGGGTTCGATGAGACGCGGAGCGCGCTCCGGACGTTCAAGGTCGAGCGGATCCGCGAGCTCTCGCTCACGCCCCAGGTCTTCGAACCCCCCGAACCCGACCTGGTGACCTCGATGTTCGACCGGGCCTGGGACATCATCGCCGACCAGGAGCCGGCCGACGTCGTGTTGCGCTTTGCGCCGTCGGTGGCCGCCCGGGTCCAGGAAGCCCGCTGGCACCCCTCGCAGCAGGTCGTCGTCGAGCCCGACGGGTCGCTGACGTGGCGGGCGACGATCGCCGGCACGATCGAGGTCCGCCTCTGGATCCTCCAGTGGGGCGACGCGGTCGAGGTGCTCGCGCCGGCCGCCCTTCGGCAGGACGTCGCGGCCACGCTGCAACGGGCGGCCGCGCAGTACGAGGGCGGTGACTGATGCCCCGCCACCCGTTCATCGCGGTCAATCTCATCAGCGACCCGATCTACGGCTACGTGGAACTGACTAAACGCCTCTCGCCGGCCGAATCGGCGGCGGCCGGGCTGCCGCCCGAGGACGTCGCCGAGGAGGACCTGCTCGACACCGCGTGGGTCCAGCGGCTGCGCCGGATCAGCCAGCTGCAAAGCGCGCGCTGGGTCTTCCCGACGGCCGAACACTCGCGCTTCACCCACGGCCTCGGGGTCATGCATGAGGCCGGGTCGTGGGGCCGGTCGCTCTTCCCGTCGCTCCGGGCGGCGCTCGTCGCGGGCGGCCACCCGCTGCCCTCGGAGGGGCTCGTCGTGGAGACGCTCCGCGTGGCCGGTCTGCTCCACGACGTCGGTCACGGACCCTTCGCCCACTTCTTCGACGATCACGTCCTGCGCGGCTTCGAGGCGCCGGGCGACGCGCGGCGCCCCGACGGGAAGCGCCTCTCTCACGAAGATCTCTCGCAGCTCATCGTCGAGCAGGAGCTCGGTCCGCTGATCGCCGGCCTGCGTCGGGCACCCGGCGGGACGCCGGATCGCGACGCGCTTGCCGACGGCGAGAGGATCGACCCACGCTGGGTCTCGTTTCTCGTCTCGAAGCCGGCCCTTGCCGACGCCTCGATGCCGCGCTGGGTCCGCTGGCTGCAGCCGCTGCTGTCGGGCGTCTTCACGGTCGACAATCTCGACTACGTCCGGCGTGACGCCTACATGACCGGGGTCTCGGTGAACGTCGACGTCGAGCGGCTCCGCCGCTACACGTTCGTCGGCGAACGCGGGCTCACGTTGTACGAGCCCGGCCTCGGGGCGCTCGAGATGTTCCTGACGGCGCGGCTCTTCATGTACCAGCAGGTCTACTTCCACCGAACCGTCCGGGCGATCGACCTCGACCTCGGGGAGGTCTTCGGGCCGTCGATCCGGGCGATCTTCGGGGACGGCTCGCCGGTCGAGCGGCTGGCGGCGTACGCCGACCTCGACGAGTACGCGCTCATCCACCAGGCCGCCCGCTGGGTGCGGGGCGAGTCGGTGACCGCGACGCCGCGGGAGGGTGACGGCACCGTGACCCCGGCCGTCGCCGAGGCGTGGCGGGCGATCCTCCTTCGCCAGCCGCGCTGGCGCGCCGAGGCCGAGCTCCGGGCGGAGTACGAGGAGGGCGGCCGCCCCGACGACGAGATCGCCGCCCTCGGGCCGGCCGAGGCGGGCCGCGTCGCGATCGACCTCGCGGTCGTCGATGCCCGACCGGCCGATGCGACCGCCACGGACTCGCTCCTCGCGGTCGAGGGCCGCGACGGGTCCTCGCTGTCATTGGCCCGCTCGCTGGGCCGCCTGCCGGCGTATGCCCTCATCGCCCGGCGGTACCGGCGGCAGGGCGGCGGCTGAGTCGCGAGTCGCTCGCCCGGCGGCGGCGGCGGCGGTCGCGGCGGTAACCCCTCCCCCGTCCCGCGATCGATGGCACCGGTCAGATTCGAGCGTTACGGGCGCGTTCCGCCCGCCACCTGACGGATTGATCGCCCTCACCGGACAGCGAGGCCCGTTCCGGGCCGTCCGTCGCGTCCAGGGGCGGAATTGACCGGTGACAGCGAGCAGGGTGAGCGCCCCTGAGCTCATGCCCCGATCAGGGCGCCGCCGACGCCGGAGGTGCCTCCGGCGATGGGGTCGCGGCCGCGGGCGACGGGACCGGGAAGCGCCTCAGGCGGAGCGCCTCCGCGCCGTCGGGCATCACGAGGATCGGGTCGATCCGGGCGATCTCGAGCGGGGGCAGCTTCAGCCGCTTGAGGATGTCGTCGCGAACGCCGAACGTCTCCGTCTCGAGCGGGCTGAACAGCCCGTAGTGGACGTGGCAGCCCGACGCGTGGCCCGTGGCCCCCTCGAGGCCGATGATCTGGCCGGCCCGGACGCGATCGCCCGGCACGACCGAGACCTTGCTGAAGTGGGCGTAGATGCTGCGGTAGCCGTTGCCGTCGTCGATCACGACGACGATCGGCAGGTCGTCCCACAGCTTCTTCCGATCGAGGACCGCGTAGTACGGCCGCAGGTCGCCGATCCAGCCGACGTACTCGTCGAATTCGCGCCCGGCGGCGAGGACGACGCCGTCGTGAGCGGCCCGGACCCGGTCGCCGCAGAACGTGGCCATGTCGAGGCCGTCGTGGAAACGCTCGCCGTCCTTGATCCGCGACCCGCCGGGGATCGCCTTGAACGGCAGCGTGATCCGGCCCCGGGCGAGTGGCCAGACGTAGCCCGTCAACTCACCCGGTTGCGGAGCGAGGGCGTCGCGACCGCTGCGCGGCATCTCGCGTTCGGTCGTCCGCGGGTAGTCGAAACGCGAGTCGCGGTACGGCGCGGGGCTCGCGCTCGGGAGCGGGGCGAGCGTCGCGGCGGCGCCACGGACCTCGCTCACCGGCCGCGGCTCGGCACCCGGCAGGGTCGCCGAGAGCGAGGCCACGAAACCGAGAGAGATCGCGACGACGCCGAGCCTCAGGTGACGGTGACGGCGCACCCGGGATGTGTATCAGACCGGCCGGCCGGACGCAATCGACGGGGCCGCGACGCCATGGTCGACGAACCGGCCGTCGCTGAGCTCGACGATCCGGTCGGCGACGTCGAGCATCATCGGGTCGTGCGTCGCGACGACCGCGGTGATCCCCTCGTGGCGCACGATCGAGCGCAACAACAGCATGATCACGTGACCGGTATCGGAGTCGAGCTGGCCCGTGGGCTCGTCGGCGAGGAGCAGACTGGGGCGGTTCGCCAGCGCCCGGGCGAGGGCCACCCGCTGCTGCTCACCACCCGACAGTTCGTGGGGCCGGTGCCTCGCCCGCTCCCCGAGGCCGACGATCTCGAGCAGGTCGGCGACCCGCGCGTCGCGCTCGCGCGGTTCGGCGTGGACGAGGCGCAGCGGCACCTCGACGTTTTCGGCCGCGGTCAGGAACGGGACGAGCCCGAACGCCTGGAAGACGAACGCGACCGTCCGGCGGCGGACGCCGACCAGCTCGTCCTCGCTGAGCGACGAGATCTCGTGGCCGTCGACGATCACGCGCCCGGCGGTCGGGCGGTCGAGGCCGCCGAGCAGGTTGAGGAGCGTCGTCTTGCCGCTCCCCGAGCGGCCCCGAACGGCGAGGAGCTCACCCCGCCCGACCGAGAGATCGATCGACCGCAGGGCGTGGAC
>DASTEU010000111.1:0-4909 GCA_035709325.1 Candidatus Limnocylindrales bacterium
GGGCGACTCCCGGTGGGGCCCATGACCTCTCGACCAGACTATCGTGCGCGGGCAAGGTCCAATTCGGCCCCGACGGAGTGGACCAATCCGCTTCCACCGCGACCCGCCCGGCGCCACGCCGCGGCCTCGCGGCGCGTTCACGGCTCGCGGCCGCGCGCAGCCCGGCCCGGCTCACGATCGGGCTTCCATCGCCGGCAGACCGCTGCCGAGCGAGCCGGCCGGCTCCCCGAACGACGGTTCGCCGGCCTCGCCGGCCGCCGCCTCGTCGGTCCCGCCGCGGTCGCGGAGGGCCACGACGGCACGGACCGCCAGGCCGATCGACACGATCGTGGCGATCGTCGAGGTGAGGTGCATCCCGGCGACGAAGGCATCGCGCGCGGCATTGACGAGGGCGACGGCAACCTGGTCGGGCAGCTGCTGGGCCACGGCCACCGCGCCCCCGAGCGTGTCGCGCGCCGCAGCGGCGGCGTCGGCCGGCACGCCGTTCGGGATCGCCTCGGCGACCCGGCCGCGATAGATCGCGACCCCGATGCTGCCGAGGATCGCGATCCCCAGCGCCCCGCCGAGCTCCGAACCGGTCTCGGAGATGCCCGACGCGGCCCCCGCCCGCTCCGGCGGCGCGGAGCCGACGATCAGCTCGGTCGTCAGTCCGAACACCGGGGCGAGCCCGAGCGAGATCACGACCGATCCGAGGACGAGCGTCAGCAGCCCGCCCGTCGTCCCGACCTGGGTCAGGATCGCGAGGCCGATCGAGGCGAGGCCGAGCCCCGCTCCGATGACGTATGCGGGCCGGACCCGGCTGACGATTCGCGGCGCCAGCTGCGAGCCGGCGATGAAGCCGGCTGCCGAGGGCAGCGACCAGAGGCCCGCCTCGAGCGGCGAGAGGCCGACGACGAGCTGGAGGTACTGGGCGACGTAGAGGAAGTAGCCGACCGCGACGAAGATCGCCAGGAAGTTCGTGACGAGCGAGATGCTGAAGGCTGGCAGCCGGAAGAGGTTCAGATCGATCATCGGGTCGGCCAGCGCGAACTGGCGGCGCGCCCAGATGATGCCCACAACGAGGCCGCCGACGACCGCCGCGAGCGGAACCGGGCCGAAGCCGTCCTGGGCGGCCTGCTTGATGCCGAAGATGAGGGCCAGCACCGCGACGATCGACAGGCCGGCGCTGACGAGATCGAGCCGCCCGGCCTCGGGATCTCGGTACTCGGGCAGCACCCGCGGGCCGAGGATCAGCAGCAGGGCCATCACCGGCAGCGCCAGCAGGAAGACCGAGCCCCACCAGAAGAACTCGAGCATCAGCCCGCCGAGCACCGGGCCGACCGCGCTGCCGGCCGAGAAGCTGCCGATCCAGACCCCGATCGCCACCGAACGCTGGCGAGGGTCCTGGAACATGTGGAAGATGAGCGACAGCGTCGAGGGAGCGAGCGTCGCGCCGGCGATCCCCAGCAGGGCCCGGCTGACGATCAGCATCTCGGCGCTCGTCGAGAAGGCCGCGAGCAGCGAGACGATCCCGAACGCCGCCGCGCCGACCATCAGCAGCCGGCGGCGGCCGATCCGGTCGCCGAGCGTGCCCATCGTGACGAGAGCGCCGGCCACCATGAAGCCGTAGATGTCGATGATCCAGAGCAGCTGGGCGCTGCTCGGCTGCAGGTCGGCGCTGATCGCCGGGACCGCCAGGTGGAGGACCGTCAGGTCCATGACGTAGAGCAGGCACGCGAGAGCGAGAACGGCGAGGCCGATCCACTCTCGGCGACCGGCTCTGGGCGGCGCAGTCGTTGTGGTCATGGGCGGGCAGTCTCCTGTTGTTCGATGTCGACTACCAAGACCACCGTGGACCGGAAAACTCATCGGTCCTCCTCGTCCCGGGGAAACCTGCGGCGTGGTGGCCGCGCGGCGATGACTTTCGAGGCCTCGCGCGGTCAGGTCAGGCAAGGAGATCCTGTTGGACCATCGCGACACGCCGCCCGATATCGAGCCCCGGCCGGCACACGACCGCCGGCCGGCGACGACGAAGCGCGCCCCCGATGGCGCCTCGGAGGGCGCATCGGAACCCGCACCGGCTCACGTGCTGTGCGATGCGGCCGGCCTCGGTCGGGCCGACCTCGGGACGGTGGACGCGCTCGCCCGCCTCGCCCTGGGCCTCCGTCGGCTCGGGTGCCGCTTCGAGATCCGCCACGCCTCGCCGGAGCTGCGCGACCTCCTCGCGCTGGCCGGGCTGGACGCTGTCCTGCGGTGCCCGGACGCGTCAGGCGTCGAGGCGGAGCGGTAGGCCGAAGAGCGGGAAGAACCGTTCGGTGTCGAGGAAGAAGGTGATCCCGCTGATCCGGCCGTCGGTGATCTCGAGGACCTGCAGCGACCACGCCGCGTGGCCGCCGTCCGGGGCGGGCTTGTACTGGCCGAAGGCCGGCGAGCCGTTCGCCATCGTCGGGACGAGGCGCGACCCGCGGCACCCGATGCCCGGGCCGAGGCACCACGCAACGACGTCGCGGTGGGTCTGGAGCCAGAGCTCGTACGGCGGCATGCTCCACGAGGCGTCCTCGTGGAGCAGCGCCGTCAACGCGTCGAGGTCGTATCGCTCGAAGGCCTCGACGTACCGGGCGAGCAGCGCCCGCTGCTCGTCGCCGAGTGATTCCGCCGGTCGATCCGCGCCGTCGCCCTCGCGCCTGGCCGCGAGCGTCGCTCGCGCCCGCTGAAGGGCGCTGTTCACCGACGCGACGGACGTCTCGAGCAGCTCGGCGACCTCGTCGGCATGCCAGTGCAGGACCTCGCGCAGGATGAGGACGGCCCGCTGGCGCGGCGGCAGGTGCTGGAGCGCCGCCACGAACGCCAGGCGGATGGACTCGCGGGCGACAGCCACGTCGGCGGGGTCGCCGCCGGCCGGCACAGCCCGGCTGTCGGGCATCGGTTCGACCCAGGTGTTCTCGGGCAGCGCCGGCCCGAGCCCCGCGTCGGCCGTCGAGGCCGGCGAGAGGTCCATCGGTCGGGCCCGCCGCTGCGGTGCGCCGAGCATCGAGAGGCAGACGTTCGTTGCGATCCGATAGAGCCACGATCGGACGGCGGCCCGGCCCTCGAACTTGTCGTACGAGCGCCAGGCCCGGATGAACGTCTCCTGCACCGCGTCCTCGGCCTCGAACGTCGAGCCGAGCATCCGGTAGCAGTAACCGGTGAGCTCGACCCGGAAGCGTTCGAGGATCGCCGGGAGCTGGCTCGATCCGACCGCGGCCTCTGCGGCGGTCGCGGTCCCGTCCGCCAGTCCCAACTCCGTCATTGCCTCACCTCTCGTGTCCCCGGGCAGCTCGAGCCTCGTCTTCGTCGAGCCGCCCATGGTAGCGGCCACGGCGAAAGCGGTCGGGCGATGGGTGTCGACGGGTGAGCGCCGATGAATCCCGGCCCGCTGCACGGTCTCTATGGTTGGCGCCGGCCTCCTGACTGTGGCCGGCGCCTCCGAATCCACGGTCGGCCTAGCCGTCATCGGCGTTCGCCGGCACGTCGACGCTCGCCGGCTCGCCGCGCAGGAACCGCCAGGCGAGCGCGGAGACCCAGACCCAGCCGACGATGACGCCCGCGAAGAGCCCGACGCTCGTGACCGTGGCCGAGAGCGCGAAGGCCGCGATCGCCGTGACGACGCTGTACGCCGCCCAGCCTCGGTCGCCTGCGCCGGCGAATCGCCGGGCGAAGATGAGGCACGCGATGACGAGGGCAAGGAACGCCAGCGGCGGGGCGAACGCATGAAGCAGGGCGTGCCAGCTCATCTGGCTCGGGATGCCCTCGGGCGTGCCCGGTGGGAAGCCGAGCGCCGGGTCCGGCGGGAAGACGCCACCGGCAATGAGCCCGAGACCGTAGAGCCCGATCAGCCGCGGACCCCAGGTGGCGGCCCGGCCGCCGTCACCGAGCGCGCGGCCGAGGCCGATGGCGAAGGCGACCGCGAGCACGCCGCCGACGACGAAGTTCGCGATCTGGATCCAGCCGAGGTCGCCGACGCTGAGCATGCTCATCGGGTGGCGGGCCAGGTCGAATCCGGTCCGGGCCACCATCTGGCCCGCGGCGACCGCCACGAACAAGGGACCGGCAACGAGTCCGGCCGCGAGGAGCCGACGGGACGGCCGTCCCGCGGCAAGCTGTGTAGCCATGAAGGCTCTCCTTGGTGGACGGGGCTGCCGGCCGATCGGCCGGGCCGGGAGGGCCCGTCACCTTCGGTCGGAACGCGACTGCGAATCTCGACACGGGCTACACCCCGGGCGCGTCGTGGGGTAGCGTCCGGGGCGGCCGGTGTCGAGGCGTCGTCGTCGGCTCCGACTTACGGTTGTGCGGCGGTCATCCGGCCCCGGCAACTCCGGTCCCGGCGATTCCGGCCCGGCAACGAGGAGCAAGGCGTGAAGTACGTGATCCTGATCCACAGCAACCCGGCCGCCTGGGCCGCCCTGCCGCCCGAGGAGGCCGACCGGGTCATCGGCGACCACTTCACGATGATCCGGGAGCTCAAGGAGTCCGGCGAGCTCGTGACCCAGTTCGGCTTGGCAGATCCCGAAACGGCCAGGACGGTCCGCCACTCGGCCGGATCGCTCGTCGTCACCGACGGCCCGTTCAGCGAGGCCAAGGAGCAGCTCCTCGGCCTCTTCGTCGTCGACGTCGCGAGCGAGGAGCGCCTCGTCGAGGTGTCGTCGCCGCTGGCGCAATATGCCGTTGTCGAGGTCCGGCCGGTGATGGTCGAGGCCGGCGACGAGATGTGACGCACGAGGACGAGATGTGACGTTCGGGGACGAGGCGTGACGCTCGATCGGTCCATCGAGGACCTGCTCCGGGGGCTCGCGCCCCAGGTTCTCGGGACGCTCGTCCGGCGGAGCGGCCGCTTCGACGCCTGCGAGGACGCCGTCCAGGAGGCGTTGCTGGCCGCAGCCGTCCAGTGGCC